>CAJUFW010000060.1 GCA_910585655.1 uncultured Lachnospiraceae bacterium | reverse complement strand
ATCTTCATAACCTAAAGCCTCCCCTCTTTCTTAAAAACAATTTTATTACTTCACTTGTAACTCTATTATCTTTCTGGGTTTATCTGAATCTTTTACTTAATTTTCAGATAAACCCATTGAAAGATATTTAACTACAATAATACTACCATCCTATAAAATTTACCCTATGGATTATGAATCATCTGTCTGTCACTTGTTGATTTTAAATTTCCTTTAGAATCCTGATATCTAAAATCAAGAATAACCCATCCACCCTGCACTCCGTACCCCTCACATCTAGCTAAATATCCATTAGGAAAATCCGTAAAATAAGCGTAATAAGTGCGGTGTGGCTCCGGAGTACCTGTTGCAACTTCTACCAAAAAATGTCTATCTGAGTATGCTATCGGTGGAATCTCTGTATTTATACACTCTGGAGAAGCAAATAAATTACAACGGATATCATATCTACATGAAAACTGAGTAACAGAAGGAGTTTTATTAGTATCACTTATCCTGTAGTTCACAGAAAGTCCAGTTGGACGAAAATATTCAAGATAATAGATAGATGGTTTTACCTCATACATAGCTGTATAAGAAAAAATAACACTTACCCAAGTAATATCACCAGAAAAACTTCGTCCTTGCGCTCTTTCAAATGAATTAACTAATTCTTCATTCTCATCTAATACATATGGCACATAATACGTAGCCTCAATCGTTCCATCCTCATTTACTTGCTCACTCTTAACAGCCTGAGGAACCTGAGTTGTCCTCCCAAGTCCATCTGTATCATACACCAAGGTTGTCTCTTCCTGCTTCAATCCATATTCTTCTACAACCTCTTTCCAGATCTTCTCTGTCGGAGTCATTTCCGCTGCTTTTGCCTTCATAGGAATACTACCTAATGAACAAACACAGGCAACTGCCAATATTCCGACCAATACTTTCCTACCAATCTTCTTTAAAGCTCTTGTTTTCATACGGTACTTCTCCTTTCCGTTATGCAGTTTATCAGCCATACTTTATAGCTTTTTCCATTGCATTTTTTCCTATAGTCTGTCTACAAGTTTCTTACAAGCAACCGGTTGTCTTGTTACCATCTATTCTATACCAATTCTTTCCTTTTGTCGATTGCAAACCTGGCAAAATTTTTTTGCCAGGTTTGCAATCACACTTTCTTGCTCTCTATGCTATACTACTCTTGATAGCCTGGCAAAGTAATTATTCAGGCTCCCTTAAACGGTTATCTGCCAGATATTACCGTTTAAAAATAGCGATTTCTTACAAAACACCACACACTATAAACGATCAGGAGGTACTTATCTATGTTGAAAAAATGCAAAAAACTTATTTCCCTTGGTATGATGCTGCTTCTGCTGCTTCCAATCACCGTTCTTCCTAACGGGGAAGGAAAACCAGTCTCAGGCGATCCAGAAAACGGAACCCCTCCTATTTCCGTCTGTTCTCCTGACATAGGAGATGACGAAGAAACACGTAGTTAAAATTCCAGTTCTACCCCATATACTTCTTTCGCATATTTTTCCAGATACCGTTGCCCTACTGTATTTTTTGTCCAATGCGTTATCCGATACGCCATATGCAGCAGGGCAAGGCACTTTTCTTTTATTTTCGGATCGCTTAATGGTTTCTGCGTTTCCTGCTGCTCCGTATTCCATGCCATACTAAAAAGACAGCTTGCCATCCGCATATAGGTCTGCCGCATAAACATTACCTCCAGACATGTTTTCCCCAGCTTATCCGCAGCCTCGTACTCTCCACACTCCCCCAGTACGTCTACCAGTTCTACCATACACAACGTATACAAATCTTCATCCCGCACCGGTCTCTCTCCTTCATATTCCATACAGCGTTTGATAAATTCCAGAATCGCCCGGCTCTCGACAAAGCGTTTTTGTTTTTTGTAACAGGAAGCCAGTTGCTTTAAAATAACCGTTTCATTTAAGGACAACATCCCTACCGGAAAGACCGCTAATTTCTCTGGCTCCAGCTCCAACCGTGGCTGCGTATCTGCCAATGCCTGCTTTAACTTTTCGATCCGCTCCTCCAGAGACAGCTTTTCCGGATCTCCCTCCGGTAAATGGGATTTGATATCACTTTCTGCCATTTTTATATACTGCTGATTTGTTCTGGTAGCTGGTACACGGGCTTTCAAGAGAGTAAGCAGTTCCCCTGCCTTTTCCCATTGCGACGTATTCAGCGCTCTTCCCATTTGGCTCCGCAGTTGATAGTCACGATAATCCTCTGTAATGATTTCATAATCATACTGTTCTCCTGATAAATAAACCTTTTGCAACAACTGTTTTCTCTTCTCCCGCTGCAATGTTGTTCCTTCTTTCTCCATTCTCCATACGCTTGTTTTATCGCAGCAATCCTCTGCCATCTTTTCTATGGAAAATCCCAACATTTTCCTCCTGCTTTTTAAAACCAGATTTTCATAATAAACGTCATGCCCTTCTTCGTATGGAATCCACAAGGATTCTGTCTTGCAAAAAAGGCTTTGCAATTCCTGAAACCATTCCTGCCCTAATTCCTGCAACAAACGTTGCCCAAGTGCCATACATTCTTTCCGGTAAAACAGTCGTTTTTCCCCTTCCAACTCCTCTATTGCCTGGCTGCACAGAAGCAACGCTTCCTTCTTGTTTCCTTCCTGAGCCATTCCCTCTGCCCTATCGTATGCTATAAAAGGAAGTACACAGACGCGAAGCTCCCTTTCCTTAAAATGTGACTGTAAATAGTTCCACAGAATCTGATACTCTTCCCTGACTGCCTTCCACCCCTCGATCCGCTTTTTCAGCCAGAGAATGGTTCGCACCAGATAGATTTCATTCCGGCTCATCAGCAGGCTGGCAAGCGGCTTCTTTCCATAGCTTGGCTGTGTCAGACGCAGGGCGGAAAGCACCTCCTGGCAAAGTTCCTCCTGGTTCTCTGCCGATATTCCCTCTCTCTGATAACGGATATTTAAGTTCATGATCCGGGCAAACTGCTTATGTAGGCAAACACCTTCCCCCTTTTTTTGTCTCAGCAGTCCTTGATAGTCCAAAAGCCACTTCTCTGCCTCTGGCAGCCGCCCGCGCCGCAGGTCGTCCTGGATCTGCTCCCGCATCAGCCATGGTTTGATTTCCTCCTTTGGCAAAATCCGTTCAAACATTCCCGCCGGTCTTCCCAGACGCTCTAGTATCGTATCCATCAACAGCTTTTCTGCCTCCCGCTCTCCCCTCGCAATCCGACTTAAAAAGGAAACGCCACAAAGACCTTCGGAAAGCTGCCTCAAACGAATGTCCTCCTCCTGACATACCATCCCGATATAAAATCCCATCCGATCTACTTTGTAGGATTTCCTTTGTTTCTGTTTTTCTTTTTCCTGTTTTTTACACATTTCTCCTCTTATCCTCCTGCCCGATATTAGATTAGCGTTTTTTGTGATGAATCCTGCAAAGCAGGGCAGCATACAAAATAGGGCATAGCAATCGCTATACCCTATTTTTTCATGCCTTTAAATTATCCGGCGATAAATTGACAATCGCCAAAAGTTCCTCTTCCGTCAGATTGGTATAAGCAGCCAGTTCAGCCAGTGTTGGTTCCTGACCATTGTCTTCTTTCATAGTTTTGGCTGCTTCGCTGATAAAATGTACTTTGGCGACCATAGCCTGCGCTTCTCCGTCCGACGCATAGGCTTTGTCCAGATACGCCTCCATCGCCTGACGGATCTGTTCCTCTACAAAAACCAAAAATATCTCCGCTTCCTGATACTGCCCCAACTTTTGCAACGCTGTCAGAAGCCCGATGTTTCCTTCCTGTACAAGTTCGTCTAACAGCTCTCCGCCTGCCGCATATGCCCTGGCTCGCTTTACGACACTGCGCAGCTTATGATGAACAAAACGCTCCTTTAATTCTGCCAACAGCTCGTCCGCCACAGTATCCACAGTAAAACCAGTCTCCTGATTTTCGACGATGACGCCGGCAAGCCGGAGTAACTGTTCTGCCAACTCCCGTTCCTGCTCCTTCGTCAACTTTTCCATCGTCCTTAGTTCCCGCAGATACATCTTTAAAAAAGCGCTGTCTGGTTCTGTATTCTTTTCTTCGTCTTGCTTTGTCGCTTTTGCCGGATTGGTCTCGACAGACTTTTTCCTTGCTTCTGTCTCCTCTCTGGTTTTTTCAATCATGTCGAACGTCTGGTACTGTCTGCTGGCTTTTTGGGTATCTGCGCTTGATACCAATCCCTGTACGGTAATCCGATGCGCCACCAGATAAGCATAGATATGGTTCATCTGCTCCTCTGACAAATTCAAATCCTCAAAATACTCGTGAATTTCCGCCTGAGAGATCCGGTTGCCATTGATTTGCGCCTGTTCTAACATATCCTGAAGCAATTCACTAAAAAGCGTTTTCTCATCCATTCTTTTTTTCCTTTTTACCCATTTTATTTGCGCACCAAATGAATCAGCCGTCCCTGAAAATCGCCGCGGATTCCAGATAAGAGCAGTCCGGCATTCATAAAAGCGCCTCCGGTATGGCACGTCGTATTTATGATAGTATCTCCGGTAAACGTCTTTTTGGTCTTTTCCGTCTTTCCGGTTTCTTCTATTTCTACTTCATAAAGAGCTTCCTCTTCCAAGCCCTTTAAACGCAGTATCAGACTGTGGAACGTATTACGGGAAGCTACCTGAACAAAAGTGACAAGTGCTTCGGACTTGTCCTTTGCTACGACCATATAGCAGTCGTAGGATAACGTTTCTGCCACGGAAGCAATCCGGTAATAATCTCCCTGGCGAATCAGATCGTTGTATTTGTGGTAGAGCGCGACCTGTTCCGGAATCTGCGCCCGCTCCTCCGGCGCGATTTTCGTAACGTCCAGCTCATAGCCAAACGTTCCGGCTAACGCGACATAGCCTCTTGTAGCAAACGGAGTTGTCCGTCCCATCGTATGATTCGGGCAGTCTGCCACATGCGCGCCCATAGCGGAAAGCGGATAAATCATCGCTGTCCCGCGCTGGATTTTCAAACGCTCTATCGCGTCGGTATTGTCCGAGGTCCAAATCTGCGGGCTGTAATAAAGCATACCGGCATCAAAGCGTCCGCCTCCGCCCGAACAGTTCTCCAACAAAAGATGTGGGAAATCCGTTATCAAACGCTCCTGCAGTTCACAAACGCCTAACACATAGCGGTGGAACAGCTCTCCCTGACGGTCTGCCGGAAGTGCTGCGCTGCCCAAATCCGTTAAAATCCGGTTCATATCCCATTTGACATAGGAAATGTCCGCGCTCTTTAATACCTCGTACAGCATCTGATAAACGGTATCCCGAACTTCCTTACGGGACATATCCAACACGTATTGCTGTCTCGCCTCCGACGGCACCCGCCCCGGCACCTGGATCGCCCAGTCCGGATGCGCCCGGTATAAATCCGAATCCGGTGACACCATCTCCGGCTCAAACCAAATCCCGAATTTCATCCCTAACTTTTTGATTTCCTCTACCAGATACGAAAGACCGCCAGGCAGCTTTTCCTCGTTGACCTTCCAGTCGCCCAGCCCGCAGTTGTCGCTGTTTCTTGCTCCGAACCATCCATCGTCCATTACCAGCATTTCAATCCCTAGTCCGGAAGCTTCCCTTGCAATCTCCAAAAGCTTTTCCGTATCAAACTGAAAATAGGTCGCCTCCCAGTTGTTGATTAAAATAGGTCTCTTTGTATCCCGGTATTCTCCCCGGATCAGATGATTCCGGTAAAGGTCGTGGAAGGTGCGCGTCATCTGCCCGATTCCTTCCCCGGAATAGACCATCACTACTTCCGGCGCCGTAAAGCATTCTCCCTTTTCTAACTTCCAGCGGAAATTTTGCGGATGGATTCCCATTGTCATACGAATAGAGTCAAATTGGCTTCGTTCTACCTGCGCCAAAAAGTTCCCGGAATAGACAAAATTCATCGCATAGACCTCTCCGCTCTCCTCAGTCGTCTCTGGCGATAGCACCGCTAAAAACGGATGCTCCTGATGGCTGGATTCCCCTCGGAAAGAGCCCATATTTTGTCTGCCGTAGCCGATCTTCTGACGCTGTACCTGCCGTTCTCTCGCCCATGCGCCGGAAAGCGTCATAACCTCATACTCCCGGTTGTCCATATCCAGACAAGCCGAAGCCACCCGTTGTAAATAAATCGGATCGGTTCCTTCATTCTCTATCCGCACACTTCTGGTAATCGCGTCGATGTTTGTAAAAGCAGTATAGACTAACGTAACCGAAAGCTGCAGCAGCGGATCTTCACAAACGATTTCCAAAGTCGTACAATCCTCTGCTGTTCCAAACGTAGCCGGCAGCCCCGGCAGCGCTTCTTTTCCGGCATAAATGCGATGTGACACATAACGTAGTCCGCATACATGATGCCCACCCGGCGTCTCTACCTCCAGGCAAGCCTCTCTGACATCGCCCAATCCATGCGTCGGATATTCAAACGGAAAGCTCCATAAAAAGGAAACCCGCTCTCGATTAAGGACGGACGGCGTAAACGGCGGCTCGGAAATCCGAAGCAAATATGTCATATCCATATCCGAAATCCGCTTCCCGTAATAAATATGCCCTAAAAACTGCTCGTTATCCACTATTCCTATCAAATAAGACGTGTTGGGCGTATCCAGCCGGAACACCCGGTTCGTCTCCTCATATCGGATATTCATAAAAGTCCTCCATTCCATCCCCAGGCTTCTATCGGTTCAAAAGTAATATAGATCCCGTCCGGATGAATCCCAAGTTCTTCCTCTAAAATGGTGCTAAGCTCCTTTGTCAGACGCTCAAAAGCCTCTCTGTCTGCCCCGCCGTATACTTTGACGTCCAACATCGCCAAATCCTTCTCGTACTCGCCTCGAAAATACATATTCCGTCCATCTTCAAAGTCTAACATCAGCCAGTTTTCTGTTTTACCCGGCAGACATTCAATCGCTTTTCCATAACGTTTTTTTAAAACTTCCTCTTTCTCTCTGGTAATCGTCAAATTGGTTTTGGTTTGAATAAACGGCATGATACATCTCCTCCTTGTCAAATACTTCTGTTTTATGTTAGTATAGATCAAACCGCTTTCAGTAGCAAGAGAAAACCACGGAAATTTCAAGAAAAAGAAAGGAATCTACAGTTATGCAAAAGTTTTTAAAAGAGTTTAAGGAATTTGCCCTACGCGGCAATGTAATGGATTTAGCAGTCGGTGTAATCATCGGCGGAGCGTTCCAGTCCATCGTTTCTTCTCTGACCGGAGATATTATTTCCCCTTTTATCGGATTGTTTGCAAAAACGGATTTTTCCAATATGGCTGTTACTATCCGTGGCGTGGATATCCGTTACGGCGCGTTTCTGACCGCTGTAATCAATTTTATCATTATGGCTTTTGTGATCTTTTTATTTTTAAAACTGATCAATCGCCTGATGCGCTTAGGGCATAAAAAAGAAACCCCGACGCCGGCAGCCCCGACCACGAAAAAATGCCCTTACTGCTGTTCGGAAATCCCGCTAGAGGCTACCCGCTGCCCGCATTGTACTTCTGTTTTGGAGGACGGCGAGGCTTAGAACCATGAAAAAGAATTCCACAAAGTGGAACTCGCGCAAGTGTGCATCCCGCCCGGAGAACTTTCCTAATTATACAATATACAGAAAAAAATAACGCCAGACACAATCCTTTTTTGTGACGGCGTTATTTTTATTTCCTGGCTTCCATACTGTATTCATATAAATACAAATTTTTACAGACGGTTTCTAAAAACGTCTCCGTATAGCGTATCTTCTTTTCCTGCGACGCCCGGTCTCCGGCGCCTAAGCCGTTCTCTTTCTGAGCCAGCAAATCAACCGTACGGGAAAGCATATCCAAAAAAGCAGGATGGCTCATCCGGCACGTTCTGTGTTCCTTTTTCCGGTACAATAGGACTTCTTTTTTTAAAAAACAAACCGCATCCTCCGGGACCGGATCTTTTTCATGGCTTTGTGTTACGAGGAAAAACCGAAACCGGATCATCGCATTGGTCAGGTGCGTAAGGAACTGATCCGCTGTCTCCTGGTCAAGCGATACGTTATGAAAAATCATCTGTACCTCTCTCGCTTCGACGGCGGTTCCCTGACAGATTTCCTCTAGCAGTTCCCGCTTTTCCTGATTTAAGTCCGGAAGCGGAAATACCTCGTTTAAATAAGCCTCCCCTATCTGCTGCTCCCTCCAAACCATCTCCCTTTGCCAGCGTCTTTCATATGCCGGAAAATAAGCTGCCGTTTTCAGCCAGTCCCGAACGTCCTGCTCTAGCGGCGTACTGCCGTCAAACCAATGGCAAAGCGCTCTCCAGACAAGATACGGCACATACGGGTATACCGTACTATAAGCAGGCAGTACCATTTTATCTTTTAGCAGCTTTACAAACGCCAAACTATATATCGGGGATTTCTTCTTCGTTGTCCTATCCTTTGCAGAACGTTCCGCCCGGATGCCGTATCGTTTTTGAAACTGCTTCAAACGCCTTTTTAACGGAATGTAACCTGCCTGATAGGGAGAATGTCCCTCCTTTGTAACATCCAGCAGCATATCCGAAAAGACAGTAAAGCACTCCCTTCCCAAATCCTGAAACGACTGATTTTTCTTTTTCCTCTTAGAAAGCGAAAAGGAAAGCAGCCACGACGAAAGAGTTCCTGGCAGCTTGCCTAAATTCCGTAAAATAAACGCTTCCCTCGGCATGGTGCTTTGCAAAAAAAGCTCCTCTGCTTCCGCTAAAAAAGCCTTCTTTTCCTCCGGCTTTATCCAACGCCTGTTCGCCAAAGAAACTGCCTGTTGGCAAAAATGAACCCGTCTTCTATCCCGCTTTACATCCTCCCAGGTATGTAGATCTTTGACATATTCGGTATGTTTTGGATGCTGATGCAAGAGATCGATTAATCTTTCTAAAGCAGAATCCGTCGCCTGATCACTCATAGAATCGTTCTCTTCCCAAATATGATAAGAAATACAGAGCGCAAAATACAAGTCCTGGCTGATGCCTTCCAGGTTATACAGGTTTTCCTGCTCTAAAAGCTGGCAAAGCTCTTCTAAAAACCGCTCGTTTTCCTGCTGCTTGATAAAATCCGGATGACACACCAGAGCAATCCAGTCCTGTTCGCTCCATTCCTGCCAGGCGATTTGCAAAAACAAATCCTCTGGCTTTGGGAGCAGATCAACCGCATGGGGATTGCAATCCTCCAGGAGGCACAGATGATAAAAAAGCTGTGTCAGCTCCATAGTTCTTCTTTTCATAACCAAAGTCCCCAGTATCTTTGCAATATTAAATTCCAAATTTGGTAAACATCTCTTCTATGATTGGACCTTTGTGGTTCAGCCATGTTTCATAGTCCGTTTTCGTATAGCAATATTCCAGCCGCTGATCCAGCTTAGAAACAGTCAGTCTCGCATCGTAAAGATCCATTCGTGTAATATTCGTAAAATCATAACAGCCTGCCACCAGCTCCGGGAAAGTAGGCTTTCGGATCAGATGCAGTCCATCATAAGCATAAAAGCAGCCGCTTTCCCCTATCGCAAACGGAATCGGGGCATAGCCGCCAAGCGCTTCATATTCTTCTCCCCAGCCAAGCCGTCCGACAATCAGATGCTTTTCTTTGATTTTCCGTTCTAACTCCGATTCCCGGAAACGAAGGCTACTGGAATGCTCCGGAGAATGAAAATACAAGTCAAAACCAAAAATATTCATCGCGCTATAATAAATCCGATCAAAACATTTTTTCGGCTGCCATCCGATATGCAGCACGACAAACGCCTCTGTCATCCAGCCGCCATATGCAGCAAAAAACTCCCTTACGGGAGGCGTAATGTTCTCCGGGCTCCAAGGAAAACCAGGCATATACGCCTTGGTACGTTCCTTGCTGTATTGTTCCTGCTCTTTTAATCCTTCGATAATCTGTATCGCTTTTTGCAGATTGTCCGTTTGCCCGTCTTCCAGTAAAACAGTTTTTATCCATCTTGGCTTTGGCTGTCGCATCCGCTGTAGTTTTTCTACTGCAAACTGCTTTTTTCCTTCCAGATCCAACGCCTTCGCCTGCTTTCCTTCTCCTGGCAGCAGCGTCGTTTCCCCCCAGCCAAAATCGGTCTGGCGGTAGAGCTTTATTCCTCTTAAATAGACTTCCACTTTAAAGCAAAACCGTTCCTGTTCCTGATAAAACACGGCTTGTACCCGTCGTTCCAGCTTTTCCGGCTGCTCTGTCCGCGCATTGTCCGCAGCCAAAGCTTCCGCTATCAAATCCCGTGTAGACGGAGCAAGCGGCAGTTTTTTCAAGTACTGTTCTATCACGTTTTTGGCTTCTTTTCGCTCCTCTTGCCGGATTGCCGTAACCGCCAGCCAAAAGAAAAATAATTCTGGCTCCTCCGTCTTTTGCGCCTGAGAAAACAGCTCTCTCCAGGACAAAAGAGGCTCTATAACTGGTATCCCATCCAGTTGATACGTCACATAATGCAAATGGAACTCTACTTGAAGCATTCCGCCCATCGGTGCTTTTTCACAAGCCGGAAACGGCACCTCTTTCCGAACCGGACGCGGTATCGCCATCTCTTCCTCGTCAAATCCGGTAAAACACTTTGCCCATTCTGCAGACGGCAGATAGACCGAACGAATGTAAGCCGGAAGATAATAGCGGTTCCAGCGGACATACTCCGCCTGATTGTCTGATGACCCAATCCGCTCGATATACCGCGCGCCGAAGCCGTTCATCAAGTAATACGTCCAAAATGCCTGATTGTCTGACGTTATCTCTTCTATGTGAATCCCCTGATATAGATAGGGCTTCCGGTAATCCTGTTCCAAAAGCATCCGATGAAACGCTAAGGAACGCACCATCGTTTCCTGCAAAACAGACAATTTTTCCTCTAAGCCTGCCACTTCTTTCCACGCAGATCCCTCTTTGCCGTCATTCTCTCCGCTATAAAACACATACAGTTCCTTTGCCAGCATAGGCGGAAGTACCTTTCGATTTGCCAGTTGCAGATACATTTTGTCAAACAATTCTGCATCATAGCAATACTGGTTCCATTCTTCCCTTTTTAATAAGGCTCTTATTTTATCCTGAAGGTCTTCTGGTTCCTCATAACTTCTTTTTTCATAACGATTGTGGTATTCCGTTACAATCTGCATCAAATCCCGATACCAGCGACTGATCTGCTGTATCTTGCCTTCTTCTCCAAACAATTCCTCTTCTATCTTAGGATATTTTTCTAAGATTGCCGCCCGCAAGCCCTGATAAAGCGCTTTGTTGCTGCTATGCTCCAAATCTTTTAGCTGATATTTTTGATACATAAACTGACAGATACAGGAAGGAACCTCTTCCGTCCGTATCCAATGTGTATAAAGCGTAACGATACATTCACTACGTGAATAAGCGGTAAACTGCCCTCCATTCCGCTCATAGAAGTAGCTCTTTTCTCCCTTACGAATAATCGTTTCCCAATGTTCTTTCCCCTGCGTCGTCAAATATCCCTGCCGATTCCAGTTTTTCATCGTCAAATAATCGGAAAATGCCCGCAGACGTACTTGGTTCTGCGGCTTTTCCAGATAGGACAAAATCCGTTCCTGGCTGTCTTCCTCCTGTGACCACCAGGTATCCGCTATCACCTGGAGTTCTTCCGGGATTCCATTCGACAAAAAGGCTTCCTCCTCCGGCACGATTCCATATGCCAGCATCAGTTCTGCCACAAACTGCCAGGGCAAACCCGGCTGCTCTTTCTCTTCATATCCGATGCTGCCCATACGCCTTAAAAAACGGCTTAGTCCTTTTAGAAAAGAAATTTGTAACTGTTCTGTCAAAAACTCTTCGGACAGGAAAAACTCCTTCCATGTGTCTGTTTTTTTCTGGTCTGTTTTATCCTGTAGTAACGTCTGCAGTGTGCCTAACGCCCCTTTTGATAAACTTTTCTCAATCTGGATATCCTCCTGCTGCCGAAGCCGTTCTAAAAGAGAAGGTTCTGCCTCTAAAACTGGTTGAGACGACGCTATCTGTTTTGTTGGTGCTGTTAATGTTATAGATTCGGTTCTCTTTTCTGACTCCGGATTTCCCTGCGGCTCTCTCCCTGCTGCCCCTAACGCATGCTGATAGGCTTCCTGCAGCCGCGCAAAGGCTTCCGGATTTTCCTCAGGATGGCACTCTTTTGCCAGCTCTGCATAGGCTCTGCGAATTTCCCGTTTGGAACTGCCTGGAGAAATCTGCAGCAAAGCCCAGGCTTCTTTGTCTGTCATTTGGTTCATAGATTCCTTATCCGTCCTTTCTTTTCGATACAACGGTTTTTTATATGATAGGAAAGTTCTCCGGGGGATGCGCACTTCGCACTTAAGGAAAATGTCTGCTGACGCAGGCGCGCTCCGGCGCGAGAATTCCACTTTGTGGAATTCTTTTTTATTCCGGCAGCAGCTGAATACCGCGCATCTCAATCAACGGAGCGCCGTGTCCTTCGATATAAGCCCGGTTGATCGTTACCCGCCCGATCGAATCATCCTTTGGAATCTCAAACATAATATCCAACATAAACTCCTCGATAATCGCCCGCAAGGCTCTGGCTCCGGTCTTTTTTTCCATCGCCCGCTCTGCAATCGCCTCCATAGCGTCCTCGGAAAAAAGCAGTTCTACTTCATCCAGCGCCAGAAGCTTTTGATATTGCTTTAAAATAGCATTTTTTGGCTCCTTTAAAATCTGTACCAGCGCCTCTTTAGAAAGCCCTTCTAACGTAAAGACGATCGGCAGACGGCCTAAAAACTCCGGAATCATTCCATACTCCCGCAAATCTTCTGTCGTCACCTTAGAAAGCAAGGTCGTGTCCTTATCATATTTATCCTTTAGTTCCGATCCAAACCCCATAAACGAAGTCTTTGTTAAACGCTGCTTGATTACCTCCTCCAAATCCGGAAAGGCTCCGCCGCAGATAAAAAGAATATTGCGGGTATTGATCGTGGTCATCGGCACCATAGCGTTTTTATTGGTCGCTCCGACCGGCACCTCCACTTCGGAACCCTCCAACAGCTTTAACAAGCCCTGCTGAACCGACTCTCCGCTGACATCCCGGCTGTTTGTATTGCGCTTTTTGGCAATTTTATCAATCTCGTCAATAAAAACAATCCCTTGTTCTGCTTTTTCCACATCGTTATCCGCCGCTGCCAGCAGCTTGCTGAGTACGCTTTCCACATCATCGCCGATATAGCCTGCTTCCGTCAGGGAAGTGGCGTCCGTAACGGCTAACGGCACCTGCAGCAGTCTGGCTAATGTCCGCACCAGATACGTTTTCCCGCTGCCGGTCGGTCCGATCATCAGCATATTGGATTTTTCAATCTCAATATCGTCCATGGTTCCGGTCGCGACTCGCTTATAATGATTGTAAACCGCGACGGAAATCGCTTTTTTGGCATGTTCCTGCCCTACCACATATTCATCAAGCTGCGCTTTAATCCGATGAGGCGGCGGCAGATTGTCCCAATCCAAAACCGGAGGGGTTGGCTTTTTTTCCTTTTTCCGCTTGACTCTCTGTCCCATAATCGGAAGATCCGCCGGGATAAAGCCGAAATTGATGATAGGTCCTCTTGGCTGTGTTTGCCCGCCATCCTCCTTCGTTTCGTTTTCTGTCTGATAAGGCTCCTCGTCCGCCGTGTTCGTCAAATCCCCTTCTTCCGGTTTTGCTTCCTTGGTATTTTTATCTTTCGCCTTCTCTTTTCCGGAAGGCGTCATCCCTGTCGGAAAGCCGCTTAGCGGGAACATTCCCGGCATACCAAAACCGTTATTAAACGTGTCAAAGGTCTTTTGGATACAGTCAGTACAGACCGAAAGACTTGGCTGCATATGGATCAGCTTCCCACATATGCTTTCCGGTCTCCTGCACAAAGAACAATATTCCTCTATATCCTGTTTATCCTCCATAGTTTCCTCCCTATTATCAACCATCTTTTTTTTCTAAACATGGCTATTTTCCTGTTTTTTATTTGCCTTCTTATCAGTATACCTGATCTTGATCGAAGAATCCAATAAAATTTTTCTTAAATTGACTTCTTTGCCATTCAATGTTACTATTTCCCCTAGATACCAACCATATCTTCAATTATAGAAGGGAGTTTTTTCATGTATTCTTTTCGTAATGACTACAGCGAGGGAGCGCATCCTCAGGTATTAGAGGCGCTCTGCCGCTACAACCTAGAGCAAAACGCCGGATATGGGTTAGACGCTCATTCCGCCCATGCTGCCGATCAAATTCGGGAGCTTTGCGCCTGTCCGCAGGCTGCCGTCCATTTTATCAGCGGAGGAACCCAGACCAATATGCTGCTTATTTCCTCTTGTCTGCGTCCTTTCCAGGCTGTTATCGCTGCCGAAACCGGGCATATTCATGTCCATGAAACCGGAGCAGTCGAAGCAACCGGTCATAAAATCCTTACCGTACCGGCAGCCGGTAAATCCACTCCGGATACAACAGGCAAGCTGACGCCGGAGGATATCCGTACTGTCTGTGCCGCCCATATGGACGAACATATGGTACAGCCTGCGCTGGTCTACATTTCCGATTCTACGGAATTAGGAACGATTTACTGCCGTCAGGAACTGGAAGCGCTTCATGCCGTCTGCAAAGAGCTGGGACTTTGGCTGTTTTTAGACGGCGCCAGACTTGGAGCTGCTCTAACCTGCCCGGAAAACGATCTGACGCTTGCCGATATTGCAGCCCTTACGGATGCGTTTTATATCGGAGGTACCAAAAACGGCGCTCTGTATGGAGAAGCGCTTGTCTTAACGAATCCACTGCTCCAAAAAGATTTTCGCTATGCTATAAAGAACCGCGGCGCTATGTTGGCAAAAGGCTTTACCGTTGGTATCCAGTTTGAAGCCTTATTTACCGATCAGCTCTATTTTAAGCTGGCAGAACACGCCGGAGTTCTGGCGAACAAACTGACTGCGGCGCTAAAGGCGTTACACTGTGATTTTTATGCTCCCTCTCCGACCAACCAAGTCTTTCCTATCCTGCCGGATACCGTCTGCCAAAAACTGGCAGAGGACTTTCAGTTTGAGACGCAAAAGCAGTTGGAAGATGGACGTTTTGCAGTTCGTTTTGTCACCTCCTGGGCTACTCCGGAAGAAGCTGTCGATAGTCTGATCGCTTCCTTATCCGATCTTTTAAGCGTATAAGCTAACTACGGGCAGAGGACTGGCAGCTTTCCTTTATCATACGAATGGATTCTTCCAGCCAGTCCACATAAGCCTGTTCTCGTAAAATCGCCCCTCGAAGCACCAAAAAATCCCCGAAGCGGTCGGAATCATACTCCGGAATCTTTGGATATCGTTTTTGGGTTTCTGTCAAAAACGCCAGCTTCTTTTTTCGCTGAACAAGCTGGCTTTTTAAGAGGGCGTCTGCATCTTCTGCAGGCATTCGACTGACAAAGTACATCCGCAGACGGAAGCGATCTTTAAACGTAGGCTGCATCACTTCATCCTTTAACAGCCATTTTACAAATTCCCGTTTTCCCTGCTTGGTAATGCGGTATACCTTTTTTTCCTGAACTTCTCCGCTGATTTCCACCTCATATTCTAACAACCCCTCTTCGGTCAGCTTCCTTAGCTCCGGATAAATCTGGCTGTGCCTCGCACTCCAAAAATTGGACAGCTCTCTTTCTTTAAATTCCTTGGCAATGTCATATCCTGTCGTGGGTTTCCGATCCACCAGCCCCAGGATCGCATATCGTAGCGTCCGCATATCTGCCCCATCCCTTCCTTCTCGAACTAAAAACATCTGTTTTTTATAGTGTAACACAATGCACAAAAAAAGAAAAGGAAGATTATACTATGTCAATATTGACATATCATTTCCGGCGTGCTATGCTGATTTTAACATTCAGCCGGAGGCTGTCTTTTTATATGATAGGAAAGCCCTCCGGGGGATAGAACAACCAATCTCGAAAGGAGTGTTTTGATGTTCCCATACGCAAATCTTTTTACGCCAGTCACCATTGGTTCCGTTACCATTAAGAACCGTTTTGCGCTGGCTCCTATGGGTCCTCTTGGCTTAGGAGATGCCGATGGCGGCTTTAATCAAAGAGGCATCGACTATTACACGGAACGAGCCAAGGGCGGCACCGGTCTGATCATTACGGGCGTAACCTTTGTGGACAATCATGTGGAGGAACATGGAATGCCGAATGTTCCATGCCCGACTCATAACGACGTCCATTTCGTCCGTACTGCCAGAGAGATGACCGAACGCATCCATGCCTATGACGCCAAAGTATTTTTACAGATGTCCGGTGGCTTCGGTCGTGTAACGATTCCTACCAACCTCGGCGAATACCCGCCGGTTGCTCCGTCCGCTATCCCGCACCGGTGGCTGGACAAGATCTGCCGTCCTTTAACCGTAGAGGAAATCCACGAGATCGTTAAAAAGTTTGGAGACGGCGCTTATAATGCGAAGCGTGCAGGCTTTGACGGCGTTCAAATCCATGCCGTTCATGAAGGGTATCTGATCGATCAGTTTGCGATTTCCCTGTTTAACCAAAGAACGGACGAATACGGCGGTTCCCTGGAAAATCGTCTGCGCTTTGCCAAAGAAATCGTCGAAGAAATCAAAGCGCGCTGCGGGAAGGATTTCCCGGTTACACTTCGCTACAGCCCGAAGAGTTTTATCAAAGATTTCCGCAAAGGCGCTCTTCCTGGAGAAGAATTTGAAGAAAAGGGTCGTGATATAGACGAAGGCGTAGAGGCTGCGAAGCTTCTGGTTTCCTACGGCTATGACGCTCTTGATACGGACGTCGGTTCCTACGACGCTTGGTGGTGGAGCCATCCGCCAATGTACCAGGAAAAAGGTCTCTACCGCCCTTATTGTAAACTGATGAAAGACAATGTAGATGTTCCGGTAATCTGTGCAGGTCGTATGGACGATCCGAACATGGCTTCCGAAGCGATTGCCAATGGTACCTGCGATATGATCAGTCTGGGACGTCCGTTGCTTGCCGATCCGGACTATGTAAATAAGCTGCGCGCCGGACGGGCAGCGGAAATCCGTCCATGTATTTCCTGCCAAGAGGGCTGTATGGGACGTATTCAGACATATTCGATGCTCAACTGCGCCGTCAACCCACAGGCATGCAGAGAACGTGTCACTGCTTATCTTCCGATCCTGCGTCCAAAGCGCGTTTGTATCGTCGGCGGCGGTGTGGCAGGCTGTGAGGCAGCCAGAGTACTGGCTCTGCGCGGACATAAGCCAGAGGTATTTGAAAAGACAAATCAGCTTGGCGGCAACCTGATTCCTGGCGGCGCCCCTGATTTTAAAGAAGATGATCGGGCTCTTGCCAAATGGTATGGGACTCAAATGGAAAAACTTTCTGTCCCGGTACATTTTTCTACTACCGTCACCAAAGAAATGGTCTTGGAAGATCGGAAGAGCGTCGTGTAGGGAAAGAGTGTG
>CAJUFW010000059.1:17093-17559 GCA_910585655.1 uncultured Lachnospiraceae bacterium | reverse complement strand
ATGGTAAAACCGAATCCCAAAAAAAGCAATAGAAGATAGGAATGGTGGGTTCCTACGGCTGCTGCATTATCATGATCTATGATATGTACTAACAGTCCCATCATGTTATAACCACTAAGAATATAAGAAGCAATCATCAGAATTATTGCCATTATATCTAAAATAATCAATATTTTTCTTACTTTTTCTAACCTTTTTGTATCAATAAAAACATTCATATCCTTACCTCTCTAAAAGAGGGTAGATTTCCCGCTGTCTACCCTCTTTTGACTTACCGACTTCTTTACACAACTTGTTTAACGTGCCGTATACGAAAAGGTGAAAGTTTTCTTCGTATTTGTCGCAATTGAATTAAGTGTCGCATTATTATAAGCATCCCATTTAACGGGTACATTGCCATTATAGCAGCTTTTTCCAAAACCAACTTGGCAAAAGCGTCACAACTTTTCGGGAAAAGATCGGAAGA
>CAJUFW010000059.1:13498-17083 GCA_910585655.1 uncultured Lachnospiraceae bacterium | reverse complement strand
ATTTTATCCTTGTTTTCCATAAAATCCCATTTTATTGTGACACTTTCGCCAAGTCATGCTCCTCCATTTCTGTTATACTGACAAAGCATAAAAAAATACTTTATATAAGGAGGCACGTTATATCATGAAAAAATTAGTATCGTTCGTTCAAAAAACAGCCGCATTTTTTCTTTTGGCTATCGTCCTGATTGGCAGCATCCCACCTACTACTCTACCAGTTCCAAACACCCCTGGCAATACAGAGTCTGGAAAGCCTGATAATATGGCAGGCGAAGAAAGCAATAAAAATAATAATTCTGGTAATGAAGACAACCACGAAGCTTCTCCTTGTTCTGATAGAGAAGGAGAAGAAGTACATAAAAACTAAGTTTCTTCATAATACATATTCCAGTGTTTTTCCATATGCTGAATCGTTTCTTTTTTGGCTACCATTCGATTTAACATCAGAGCCGCTTTCATATACGGGCGGCTCTCTTCTTTTGTATAGATACCACTTTCCCAAAGCTGTTCCATATTCCAGGCTCGATCGTATAACGTCAGCCGCAAAACATCCCCATGCCCTACTCTCAAAGCTAAGCGGATCGCGATATCCTCTATCTCTATCGCTTCTTCATAGTCCCCCTGGTTTCCCAGCAAATTTCCCAGATTAAGCAGTGTCAACTCATACGCATCAACATAATGCTCTATCCGTAACGGTTGGCGTTCGTAATGCTCCTTTAGCAGTCTCAGCCACGCAATCATCTCTTCCCGCTTACCAACTTTTTCACAGCTATAGGAAAGACAGTTGAGTATCATCGCCTCTGTCCTGGAAAAAATCCAGGTCTTTAGCTTTTCCCGACTGCTTTTGATCGGCACGGTCTGATAAAATGCCCTCCAGAGCAGCTCCTGATGCTCGGCGCTGCTGATTTTCCCTCTGGCACGTTTGTTTTCTGCCAATTCAAACTCTATGTACTGTTTGGAAAAACGGTCGTTTTCTTTATGACGGTTTAGCTCTTCCAGCAGCGGCGCCGCCTCTTCATGCTTAGAAAACATTATCAGGCTACGGACTTCCTCTAATAAACGGTGCTGCGCCGGATTTCCTGTGTGCGCCGACAGGATTATATTACCACATGGAATATGCAAACGTTCAAACAGTCTGACCAACGTTTTCCTCTTCGGTTCCCGTTTCCCATTTTCCAAATCAGAAATCGTCGAATTATCGCAGATTTCCAAAGCTAATCCGCTCTGTAGCAGCCCCATTGCCTCTCTTCGACCATGTATCATATCCTCTATCAAATACGCCTCCTCCATTCCGAACGGCAGATACCAAAGCCATTCAAAAGGCTGAATTTGATAGTGTTCATACAACCATCGTAGCGAATCCGGCAATTCCTCTATAGATGCCATCTTCTCAGGCAAACTTTGTTCTACGCTTCCCTGACCTTGCCAGGCAGTATGCCATTCCGTCAGTTCCACCAGACAGGACAAATCTCCTTGTTGTTTTAAAATTGCCTGGTAATCCTCCCAGATAACTGCCTTTTTCTGGTCTCCTTCTTTTGTCTCAGGCAACAGCCCCAGGCAGCGGAGTGCAATCTGCGGATAAATCATTGCCTGTTCCCGAATATTCGCTCTGGTTTTCAAATAAGCCAACAATTCCAAATAGCCTGTTCTTGCTTCCTCCGTCTCTCCCTGCTCCTCCTGAAGACGGAAATAAAGGCTGCGGATAAACACTTCGCTAAAACTCATTCGTTTCGGGCAATATCCGGTCAGAGGAATGAGCTGGCTGATTGACCAGGCTTTTTTCAGACGTTCTATAAGGCTGCAAAGCTCCTTCCCGGTCAGCCCCGTTTGAGAAGTTCCGCCTGACCACCAGAGACAAATGGCATCTGCCAACATCAGAAATTGTCTATGCAGTTTGCTTTTCCCGATTGTACACGCCTCATACCTTGCCCTGCAGACGGCTGCCGCCCTCCAGTCCTGGCTGTTGATTGCCGCTACCAGTTCTTCCCGCGCCATCAGCCACTCCTTACTCCGGGATGCTACAAAGTAAAGAAACTGTCCGGAAGGCACGCCCAAACGCTGCAGCAGGGCTTCTGCCTCAATTATTTCACAGCCGCGTTCTCCACGTTCGAGACGAATATAGTAATCTCTACTGCAAATCCCTGCGCATGTTTTTTGGGCGCTCTCGCCGACCTTGGCTCTTTCCTCTTCCAGTACCCTGCCCAGCTCATTTAAAAACAAAAAATCATTGTTTTGTATCGCCATATTTTCTACACTCCGTTATCAATTCCCGGAATGCCGGCAGCGACCGCTTAATCATTTCATAGCTGACGCAATAGGAAATCCGCATATATCCTTTTACACCGAAGCTGTCGCTTGGTACAAGAAGCAAGTCGTAGTGGGTTTTGGCATACTCGCAAAATACTTCCGAGTCCTCCCATGGCGTTTTGACAAAGAGATAGAATGCCCCCTGCGGCTTGACACAGGTATAGCCATATTCTGTAAGAGCGTTATAGAGTATATCCCTGTTCTTCTGGTATCCTGCCACATCCGGCAGCACATCCACACAGCGACCGACTACCTTTTGAAAAAGGCTTGGCGCACAGACATATCCCAGGCTCCGCCCGGCTCCATTGATGGCAGTATAAATCTTCTGTGCTTCCTCCATCCGTTCATGGACATAGATGTAGCCGATCCGCTCGCCCGGCAAAGAGAGCGACTTACTGTAAGAATAGCAGACAAAGGTATTCTCATAATATTCCGGCACATAAGGAACCTGGACGCCTTCATAAACAATTTCCGCATAAGGTTCATCTGCCAGCAGATAGATTGGATGCCCGTACTGTGCGGACTTTTCACACAGCAATTCCGCCAGTCTCTCTATTACCTCTGCCGAGTAGACCACTCCGCTTGGATTGTTTGGAGAATTCATAATCACTGCCCTGGTTCGCTCATTTAACCTGCTCTCCAGATCGGCAAAATCAATCTGGAAGCTTTCTCGATCCGGCTCGGATACGACCAATTTTCCGCCCTGTGCCTCTACAAAGCAGCGGTATTCCGGGAAAAAGGGAGCCAGTACGATCCACTCGTCCCCTGGATTGGTAACGGCACGGATACAACAGCATAAGGAAGCGGCTGCCCCGCACGTCATATAAAGCAAATCCGGCGTACAGGCAACAGCGTGCTTGCGGTTAATGGAGTCTGCCAGCGCCTGCCGCACCTCGCCGTCTCCCTGTGCAGGCGTGTAACCATGTACCTGCAGGGACGGTTGCTCCATCAGCTCTAAAATAGCCTCCTTTACGGCAGGCGGAGCAGGGATGCTTGGATTTCCGATGCTAAAATCATATACCTTATCTGCTCCGACTTCTGCTGCCCGCTGCTGCCCATATGTAAACAGCTCCCGGATTACCGACTTCTTGTTTCCTAACTCATACATATACTCTGCGCTCATTTTTTCCTCCTATTTGAGTTCCGTCTCTACTCTACAGCACCCCCTGAAAGGGGAGAGAAATCCTGCCGCAAAAACATGCGTCACGATTTCCTCCCGGGGGTGCTTCCGTTCCGAGACTGTTTTTTGAGTTCCGTCTCTGCACTACGAGCTGGTCA
>CAJUFW010000059.1:2345-13398 GCA_910585655.1 uncultured Lachnospiraceae bacterium | reverse complement strand
GCAAAAACATGCGTCACGATTTCCTCCCACGAGCCGAACTTCGTTCGGCTTGCTTCCGTTCCGAGACTGTTTTTTGAGTTCCGTCTCTGCACTACGAGCTGGTCAAAGACCAGCTTCACCCCCTGAAAAGGGGAGAGAAATCCTGCCGCAAAAACATGCGTCACGATTTCCTCCCACGAGCCGAACTTCGTTCGGCTTGCTTTCGTTTCGAGACTGTTTTTTAGTTCCGTCTCTTTTCATATTTTTTCGCTTTGGTAAAGCCGCGTCCGCTCACCTCGCTGACCTGGTTGACGATCACAAAGGCGTTGTCGTCGATGTCATGTACCAGGCGTTCTACTTTTGCCAGCTCCCGGTTGGAAATGACGGTCAGTACCATATCTGTCGGTTCGCCGCTATAGCCTTTTATCCCTTTCATCAGGGTAACGCCCCGATCGATATCCTGAAGGATTGCCTGCCTGATTTCTTCGTTTTTTTCACTGATAATTTTAATCTGTATTTTATTCTGACCATAGAGCAGGCATTTGTCTAGTACCAGCGTATAGATGATCACAAGCAGCAGCCCGTAGAGTACCTCCTCCCCGCTGCTTCTGACCGCCTGTAGAAGCAGGATTATCATATCAAACAGATAGATCATTGTCGAAACCGGCAGTTTAAAATATTTGTTTAAAATCAGGGGCGGAATATCCATTCCTCCTGTAGATGCTCCGGCTCGTATCACAATGCCAATCGCCAGACCGATACAAAGGCCGCCGAATATCGTACATAGCAGCGGATCCTCGGTCAACAGCCGTTCTCCTTTCAAACAACCAAGCGTTTCCACAGCCAGAGGATAGAAAAAGGTGCTAAGCGCCGTTGTGAGGGCAAATTTTTTCCCCAGCGCCAGAAGACCGGCTACAAACAGCAATCCGTTAAATACCAAAAGGAACAAAGAAATGTTCATTCCGGTCATCCGATTGACAAACAGAGAAATCCCTGTGGTTCCGCCGGTAATCAGCCCGCCGGGAACTACAAAAAATACCACCCCCGCTGCATACAGCGCATTGCCAAAGAGTACGGCTAACATATCATACGACAGCATCAGCACCTTTTTCATCGCTCTTTCCCTCCTGTTATGGCATCTCTACCATCTGTCCATACAGCCCCGGAATCGAATCCGGGATTTCGGTTGCGCCGACGATTTTCTTATAAAACGGCGTCGCGTCGTCCGACCAGCCGATAATCGCATAGCCGTAACCCTCTTCTTTTAATGCCAGAAGGCATTTGAGCAGCAAAAGAGTACCGACTCCCTTTCCCCGACATTCCTCCGAAACTCCGGTCGGACCGAAATAATCCTTTGCCGTTGCATTATAGCAGGCAAAGCCGATGATTTTCCCCTTTTGGATTGCCACATAGCAGGAAGCCGGATGGTTCGCTAACGCCGCTTTTGTCTCGCTCACCCATCCTTTGGAAAAATGCCCGCTGACGTACTCTAACAGCATGTCATAATTCGGCGGAAAAATCCGGTTCACCCGAATTCCTTCTTCCAAGAGCCGTTCCTCCAGTTCCCGGTTTTCCTTTACCTCATACAGCTTGACTAACAAATCCGAACCCTTCTGTTCTCCCATAACATTATATCCTCCTTTTCCCCTGGTAAACGCTAGGCTTTTACCCTTTTAGTATAGCGGAAAACAAGCCCTCTGTAAAGTAGCGCCAAAATTCCTTCCAGACTTGTTTTTCTCTGGATGTTGTTGTAAAATAAAGGGCAAGAGATGATTTATCAAAATAAAAATCAGGCGGAGGAATTTCTATGAGTAAACAAAACGACCATGTAAAGGGAGTCAAAATCCGAACTACAAGTTATCTTATGATCCTGATAGCTTGTATCATTTATGGATTTGTCTTATATGAAACCTTTCATACTTCACAAAAATACCAGGCTCTGACGGCTGCTACCGAAAGCTATATCCGCAGTCAGGATGCAGCCTCTACCGTATCCAAAGCTTCCAGTTTTTTGACCGAACAGGCAAGACTTTATGTCATCACTGCCAATCCGGAATACATAGAAGCTTATTTCAAAGAAGCCAACGAAACACGAAGCCGGGAAATTTCCCTGGAAACTCTGCACGAGCTGGAGCATCACCAGGACGATGACGAAGTACATGTCTATTTACAGACAGCATTGCAGTATTCCTACAAGCTGATGGAACGGGAGCTTTACGCGATGAAGCTTGTTACGATAGCCAACGGTTATGACCTAAACCAATTTGATCCGACGCTTCAGGAGTGCGAGCTGTCCGAAGAGGATTTGACCATTTCTCCGGCTGAGCAAATGGAAAAGGCAAAAGACCTGGTGTTTGACGCTACTTACCAGGATGAAAAAACTTTGATAGAAAGCAATCTTTCCTATTCTACCAGCAGCATCCTCAGCCATACCAAGGGCGTTCAGGAGGCAAGTACTGAATCTCTCCGCCTGCAGCTCGGACGCCTCCGGATCTCCATCAGTATCCTGTTTCTGATGAACGTTATTATCTTTTTCATCATCAGCCTGCTGATCATCAAGCCGCTGCAAATATATGTCAAATGTATCAACGACAACCGCGCCCTGGAAGTCGTCGGTTCCTATGAATTTAAGTACCTGGCTTTAACTTACAACAACATTTACGAACTGAACGCGGCGAATGAAGTTATGCTCCGAAAAAAAGCCGAACGGGACGCCCTGACAGGGATTTTGAACCGAGGCGCCTTTGATCAGATTAAGACCAGCCTAAAAGCCTCCCCTCTCCCTGTCGCTCTGATGCTGATTGACGTAGACAAATTTAAAGAAGTCAACGACGGCTATGGTCATGAAATGGGCGATAAAGTTTTAAAGCAAGTAGCGAACCTCTTAACCAGCCGCTTTCGTACCTCCGACTATGTGGCACGTATCGGCGGAGACGAGTTTGCTGTTATCCTGCCGGACGCCAACGACGAAGCCCTTTCTGCTGTAGCGGATAAGGTAAAAGATCTGAACCAGCTTCTTTTACAGGGAGAAGGAAATATGCCGCCGGTTTCCCTGAGTGTCGGCGTAGCGCTTTCTCATCAGGGCTTTGACGAAACCCTGTATAAAAAAGCAGATCTTGCCTTATACCAAGTAAAAGAAGCGGGTCGCTGTGGCTGTAGCTTCTATCAGGACGGGTTAGAATAGATCGGAGAGCTTTCCTTTTATTCGTTTCCTTTTGGTATATTTGGTATAAAGCGGTCAAAAATCATAAAATCAAAGCGTTTCCTGGCAGCCTCTAACTCCTCCTGACTCCGAATCGTCCAGGCAAAGGTCGGGATCCGGTATACTACCTTGTCAATCACCAAAGACCATGTATTTGGATAATGATGGTTATAAGCGATAAAGTCCGGCTTTGTCAGAAAATTAAAAAACAGACCTTTTAACAGCCAGAACAGAATTCGATTTCCTTTTTCGCCGGACTTGACAAAATGATCCGAAAGCTGTCCCCTCATCACGCCTGGACGATTCTTTTTGTACCACCTGACGCAAAGCGGGTTAAAGGATTCCATGCACCAGACTCCTTTGTACTGGTCTAACATCGGCGGCGCTACTTCGCACAGGGAAAGATCCGTTGCTTCTACCTTAAATTCCACAATCAACGGCACCCTGCCGTCCACCAGTTTTAATACTTCCGCCAGCGTAGGAATCTTCTCTTTGCTTTTGCAAACCGTGTACTGGCGCAGTTCCTTTAAAGTCAGCGAATCTACCCGTACATCCTTTTTACAAACTCGTTTTAACGTATAGTCGTGAATTACAACCGGAACCTTATCCTTGGTCAGTTGAATATCCATCTCAATCCCATACCCTGCCTCTACGGCTTTCCGAAACGCTGCCAGGGTATTTTCCGGCGCTTCTGTTTTGTTGTTATGCAGCCCTCTGTGGGCATAGTAACGCCCCTTAAAAGGCGTAAGGTTCGGACGGTTTCTCATATGCGGCATAATAGCCAGCAAATACAATACTGCTATTACTGCCACTGTTATCAGTATTATTTTTAATATCAACATAGTTACCCCTTAATCAAAACAAATCATTTTATTCTATTTAATCATCTACATCAAAATGCTCCAGCACGCTTCCTTTTTTCTCCGGACGGGCGTCGCCGTGCCGGACAACTAACATCGTACAGAAAGAACCGATGGAAAAAAGCATCGCGTACGGAAACAGCGTCCGGTAGGATATATGCTCCAAAAAGAAGCCGGACAGCACCGGAGTGACAATCTGCGCCGCCATAGAAAAAGTATAATACAATCCCGTATACTTCCCAACGTCAGAATTTTTACTCATTTCCACGACCATTGGATAGGAATTGACGTTAATCGCTGCCCAGCCCACTCCGGTAACGGCAAACACCGCATTGATCGCCGCAGAATATTCCCGGAATAAAAAGCCGCAAAAATAGCTGAACGTCATCAGGATAATTCCTGCTAAAATCGTCTTTTTCCTGCCGAATCTGCCGGAAATCATCCCGATTGGAATATAGCTTATCATCGCTGCCGCCGTCGCTACCAACAGACAGTTTGCAAAGCTGCCGCCTTCCAATCCCCAGACATGCGCCGCATAACGGGAAAAGGCAGTCGTTACTGCGTTGTATGCCATAAACCAAAGTACCACCGAAGCCAGTATAAAAACCAAACTCATCCGAACCGGCGCAGGCAGCTTCTCTCCCGCCCGGTCGTCTGTCTTTGTCCCTGTCTTCTCCTCCGAATCCGGCTCTTCCTGCGCCTGCTTTGCCTCCCGCAGTTTATTTTCCCGAATCGTTGCCAACAGCAGAAGTACCGCCAGCACCATCAACCCTGCTACCGCAAGAAAAATCATCCTATAATCCGGCTTATCCGCCTTTTTTACCAAAAGCTTAATCATAATCAGCGTATAGACGCCGCCGACCGAACCCATCAGGTTAATGACCGCATTTGCCTTACTTCGTAATGGTTTCGGCGTCAGATCCGGCATCAACGCCACTGCCGGAGAGCGGTAGCAGCTCATAGAAAGCAGCACGCAGCCTAACGCAACCAAAAACAAAATCAGGTTTGCCTGGTGATCCGCCACCGGAATCAGCAGCATAAACACCACGGCTAACGCGGTTCCCACTACAATAAAGGGGGTTCTCTTCCCCAGTCTCGTATTCACCCGATCCGACAGGCTTCCAAACACCGGCAGCAAAAACAGTGCCAGCACATTATCTAAAGCCATAATCACACCCGTTACCGTCTCCCCCATATGAAACGTATGATCCAAAATCAACGGGATAATGTTGTCATACATCTGCCAAAAAGCGCAGATTGACATAAATGCAAGCCCCACAAAAAATGTCTGTTTGTAATTCAGCTTCATTTCCTTTTCTTCTCCTTTCGTTTACTCCCTCTGCCGCACCCCTTTATCTTCCCCAAACTTCCTTTTCATCTTACCATAAGATATCCGGAATTACAACATTCTTCCCCTGGTTGAAACCGCCTGGCAGAAAAAATTTAGGAACAATGAAAAATAACGCTTGACAAACAGACAAGCTTATTATAAACTAATATCAGTAATCATTATTGATATTGAAAAGAAGAATGATTGCAGTTTTAGAAAAGAACGTTTTTACCAGAACGGAGGGATAGTATGGCTGGAATGAAATACAGCCGGCAGCGCGAGCTTATCAAGCAATATCTGGCTTCCACTTCCTCCCATCCAACTGCTGATATGGTATATGACGAAATCCGCAGGCTGATACCCAATATTAGCCTGGCTACCGTATACCGAAACCTCAACCAACTGACAGAAACCGGAGAGATTATCAAGCTTTCCTGCGGCGGAGGCTGCGACCATTTCGATGGAAACACCTCGCCTCATTACCATTTTATCTGTACTGCCTGCGGAACCGTCTTGGATTTGGAGATGGATTCCATCGACTTTGTAAACGAATGCGCAGGCAAGCATTTTACTGGTATGATAGAGGGAAATGTCACTTATTTTTATGGCACCTGCCCCTCCTGCCTGACAGGCACAGAGCTTGAGTCCGAAACCGGTTTGTAATATGAAAGGAGATTTTTAAATTATGAAAAAATTTGTATGTTCTGTATGTGGGTATGTGTATGAAGGCGAGGCTGCTCCTGAGAAATGCCCTCAGTGCCAGGCTCCTAGCGAGAAGTTCGTAGAGCAGTCCGGCGAAATGAGCTGGGCAGCAGAGCATGTCGTGGGCGTAGCTCAAGGCTCTAGTGAAGATATTATGGCTGACCTTCGTGCAAACTTTACCGGAGAATGTACCGAGGTTGGTATGTATCTGGCTATGGCTCGTGTCGCACATAGAGAAGGTTATCCGGAGATCGGTATGTACTATGAGAAAGCTGCTTATGAAGAAGCAGAACATGCAGCAAAATTCGCTGAGCTGTTAGGCGAGGTCGTTACCGACAGCACCAAGAAGAATCTGGAACTGCGTGTAGAAGCAGAAAACGGCGCTACCGCTGGTAAGACAGATTTGGCAAAGCGAGCAAAAGCTGCTAACCTGGATGCTATCCATGATACCGTACATGAAATGGCTCGCGACGAGGCAAGACATGGCAAGGCATTTGCTGGTCTGTTAAAGAGATACTTTGGCTAAGCGAGCTACCTGATTCCTTACAATATCGAAACGTATCGGCAGCAGCATGATAAAAAACCATGCTGCTGCCTGTTGTTTTTCTTATTCCTGCTTTTGCTGTTATCTTGCGTTATAACGATCCAAAGCGGCTTGTTTATACTGGATACATTCTTCGATTCCATAATTCCTCAAATCTGCCAAAAACGCATCGTATTCTTCCATCGGCTTTGTTCCGGTGATGAATTTAATCGTTGCCTCTTTCTTTAAGGTAAGGATACTGGTATAAAGGTTGTTGTACGCGATCAATTCCTCTTCTGTATTGGTCATACATGGAGGAAGCAGCAGATCGCATTTCGCCTCGTTCCAAATCTCACATGCCTCTAAGGCTCTGACACCTTCATTAATCGGATCAAATCTTGCCCAATTATAAAGACCAAAATCAGATTGATTCAAAATGTACTGAGAAATCGCCACCTGCAGAGTCGGATACTTTCCATCTGCTACCTGTTGTTTTAAAGAATCGCTCAGCGAATACGTACCGTCTCCGTTGTCGATGTAGCTCTCTCCTTCAATGCCAAGAGAATCTAAGAACATACATTCTTCTGTATACCAATAATCCAGATAGCGGCAGGCAAGTTCCAAATCTTTACAGTTTTTCGTTATAGAAACAGTTTCCTTTGTCAACTCACTTGGTGCAAATCCAATCTGAGGCGTATCTCCTTCGTTCAATACCGGAGACGTTACCCCTCTTAAAAAGAACTTCTCTTCTTTGTTGTATCCGTGTGTTTTCAGGCTGTCCGCTGTAAAATCCCAGATATTTGGAGCTGCTCCTGCGCGTCCGGTTCCAAGATATTCTGCCGGTCCCATATAGTCCGCGTTATTGGTAATAAAGTTCGGATCAATTAACCCCTCTGCATACCATTGGCGGAACAATTCTACCCATTGCCTGTAGCCATCCTCTAACGGTCCATATTTTACAGTACCGTTATCGTTGTAAAATTCGCCCAATACTCCGTAAGCCGAAAGGAAATTATGGGAAATATCATACGCATTCTGCGCCCCGATCATCAGCGGAGCCTCGCATTGATACTGTTCCTTAAAAGCTTTCAGTACCTTATACCAATCATCAATCGTCACTGGCACCTCCATGTTCAGCTCGTCGAGCCAATCCTGGCGGATACAAAGACCATCCCAGACCCGTTCTCCCTGGATAACGCCATTGTTCGAGGCAATGGTATAGACTCCTACCATACGTCCATCGTCTGTTACCGTATCCCGTTTCAGTTTTTCATTGGAAGTACGCAACGCCTGATACACTGGCATATACTGTGGAATGTAATCGGTCAGTTCTACGATTACACCATCGCTGCACATCTGAACTAAGCCCCCTGTGTAATAGCTTTCTACACCCCTTAAAATATCAGGGTGATCCCCGGAAGCCATCAGCAAGCCGAATTTTTCCTGCGCCTCTGCTGCCAAAACCGTAATCCAGTTAATATGAACATTTGTATTTTCCTCAATTTTTTGTATCCCTATTAAATCATTTGGAGTATCCGCATAGTCATTATTCCATGCCAGCCAAATAGAAAGCTCCTTTTTTTCGGCTAACGGCCAAGACCATTCCTTTGTATCTGAGGCGTTCTCCGTTTCTTCTTTGTTGTCATCTGAATCCGCAGCTTTATTTTCTCCCTGCTGCCCTGTCTCCTCTTGTTTTACTTTTCCATCTGTCCCCTTTTTCTCCTCTTTTTTCCCACATCCCGCTAAAGAAGCAGCAAGCAGCAGCGCCGTGATACAAAGCGCCAAAAACCGTTTTGTTCTCCTCTTTGTTTTTGCTCCCATAGTGCAAACTCCTTTCTTTGTTGGCTTCCTGTCTGACCGCGTTGCCGCCTCCCTACGCGCCCGCTTGTCAGAGGATCGTTTACCCAGCATAAAAGCGTTATCCCCATACCGTTTTTATGCTTAATTTGAATGTAACATAAGCAGTTGGAAGATACTATGTCTATTTTTTTATTCCATATCCTCCCTGATTTTGGGGGTTAAAAAATAGTGATTTTTATAGGTTTTTTCTGTTTATCACTGCTCTTTTTTGTAATATTCCATAATAAAAAGGACATTCGCCCTGACAAATTTCTCAAATATGCAAATAGGGAAAAAACAAACCAAAACCATTCTCTCCCTTGCTTCTGCCAGATGAATTGTTTACAATGTCCTTATCCGGTCCGGTAAAACAAATAAAATCAGGAGGAATCAACTTATGAGCATAAAATCAGATACCTTTGTTACCGAGTGGGTGATCCGCACCGTTCAGGAACAGTATGCAGAAGACATCGCCCTCGTCGTATCCCACACCACTCTGCGAATTGACGAAACCCAACCTTGCATCAGCTACTTTGTCCCGATTACCAAAAAGGGAGAGCATTTCGCTCAAACTTTTCTTTTAGAAGGAATCGGCTATGATATCTGGGGCATTCCCTGGGAACGGCTGGAACGTTTTTCCAACTTAGAGGAGTACAACCTGACCTGCCTAGCTGACGCTACTATCCTGTATGCCAGAAGCGAAGCAGATCGGGAACATTTTGAGCAACTGCAGCAAAAGCTACGTACGCAACTGGCAGATCCTCAGGCTATGCGGATTCAGGCTCTAAAAGCCTATGAAGAAGCCAAACAGTTTTACCTAGAGCTATTGTTTGCCACTGGAAGCGATGCCAAAATGGGAGTAGGCTATATCCTTGATCAGCTTGCGCGTGCTATCGCCTTTTCTTATCATGGCTATTTCAAACATTCCCAAACCGATCAGCTTGCAGAATTGCAGGAAATAGCCTCTCGTTCACAAAAACCTCTTCCAGAAGATTTTTGTAAGCGTTACAGGGAAATTCTGCTGGAAAAAGAAGAAGCCGTACAAAAGAAGGGCTGCTATGAACTGCTTTGCCTTGTCCAACATTTCCTTAGCGACCAAGCCCTCTCCTCCCGGCAAGCAGCACCGCCAGAGCAAAATTACCAGGATTTGGCAGACTGGTATGGGGAGCTTTCCTATACCTGGCTTAGAATCCGTCACTATACACAGGCAAAGGACTCTATGCGAACCTATATGTGGGGAAGCTATCTGCAAGGTGAATTAAATCAAATCTGCAGAGACTTTGGCTTAGCTAAAATCGAATTGATGGACACATACGATGCGCAAGATTTATCGCTGCTTGCCAGACGAGCAGAAGAAACCGAAAAGCTTATCCGGAAAGTTATCACCAATGGCGGCGGGCAGATCCGGGAATATGCTACCGAAGAAGAATTTTTTCATGAAATATAAAAACGCACAGGATATTTTGCCGGATCATTTGCTAAAAGAGCTGCAGCAATATATTTCCGGGGAAACTTTGTATATTCCAAGCCGCCAGGAAAAAAAGCCTTGGGGCGCCGCCTCCGGCGCCAGAGAATACTATAAAAAACGGAATGCTGAAATCCGTTCAGACCATCAGAACGGGCAGACACCAGAAGAACTAGCCGAACATTATCATCTTTCCCTGGATTCTATCCGGAAAATTATCAGCTAGGCAATACTTTCTCCGAATACACTTTTGCTCTCCGGCTTTCTCCTTTGCCTGAAAGGAATTCCTTGCCTTGCCAGATTTGTAGCACAGGTGTAGTATCCCCTCTTTCAGATACTACACCTGTGAAACCACTTAGTTTTTTTGTTCTTTTTCTTCTTCATACACCTTTATTCTATCTGTCACTTGCTTTTCAAAATTCTCCAGAGAATAACCTGTATATTCTTCCCCATCATCATAAATAGCAGCGACAACATGTTCATCTTCTGTTATATAATAGCTATAGTCTGTAATCAGTTCTTGACTTAAACCTTCGGAATTTTTATTATGTATACTTCCTCAAAATAAAAATAAACCTATTCCTATGATACAAACTCCAAAAAGAAATACTATAGCTAAAATTCCTCATTCTAAATAGTCCCATGCTTCTCCTGCTAGCTGTGGATCATGTTCTGCAGCCGTTAATGCCTTTTTATAACTACTTAGTTTCATCCCTGTATAACAGTTCGTATTATTGCCTGAAACAAAAGAAAATAAATAATCATCTTCTGTTTTATAAAAACTTCCGCGGCGAATTACTTCATAGTCTCCTGTTACTTCATTCCATCCAACCGTCCAGAGATATTCCTGATTCTCTCGAATCAGCTCTTCGTGGCAGAAAGCAAAATCACTGATGCTAAACAAAATGGTATCTCCCGAAGACAATTCTTCTAAAACCGCTTGTGCTTCCTCCCTTTTACCTTTCCATAAAACCTCGTCTACCTCAAATGTCCAATAATATCTGACATAAGGCATTTCTATCAAAGAAAGATTTTGCTCTTTTAACTCTTCCAGACTTTCTTCCCAGTCGCCCTCATCTACCATCGTTAGCTTCTTTTCTGAAGCGGTTATCTCTGATGTTACCTTTCCAGTAATAATGGCATCATAATATTC
>CAJUFW010000059.1:0-2335 GCA_910585655.1 uncultured Lachnospiraceae bacterium | reverse complement strand
TATTCAAATATAGTTCCGAAATTTAATCCCCATCCTTCTGGTATTATGGAATTTATCAATGGCGACCCCATATCTGACACAGGGTATTGAAGCCGGAGCCTGGCAATTTCTTCTTCGCTTAGTCGAGTCTCTGCTTTTCCTTTTTGCCCTATTATAATGACTCCTATTATTCCAGCCAACAAACACGTTGATAATAAAACAAACAAAGATTTTCTTTTCATTATCCAAGCCCTCTCCTTTACGGCCTTTTTATAGGGGTATACGGCATTTCTTCCTCAATTTTACTAACACAATCCCCCTCCGGGTAGCCATATTCCCTGGCCAGCTTATAGATCCGTTTTGGAAATTCGACTTTTCCCGATTCCTCCGTCCCATCCTTGTCCCAGCTTCCTTCTGTCACTACATATCTTTCTCCCTCTTCCTCCAGAAGCAAACGCCCCAGCTTTGTCACTCTATCCTCTTCGCCCAGCTTCCGGGCAGAGGCCAGCACATAAAGCTCCTTTTTTCGTCCTTTTTTCTTTTCCTCCAGTATCAAAGAGATTCCCTCCCGATAGCCTTCCTCCGGTTTTGCTATGGTTTCTCCCATATAGCGGAGGATTGCCCATCTTTTTTCGGAGAGATCATAATAGTCCTGGATAAGTTCTTTATATTCCTTTAATGACATTCCTCTATATCGTACTATATCTTCAAAAAGCGTAAGAACCATTGGAACCAGATAATTTCCCTCCGTTACAAAATAACCATAACGAGCGCTGGTAGAATACAATTCCTGATCGCCTTGATCAGAGATTCCAAAAAAACAAACCAATTTCATGCCCGTACATGCCCGAAAATAATCCCCGTATGGAGTATATGCTTTTATTTTCACGCTCAGTTCAGACTTATATTCTCCCGTCCGGTCATACAGATACTCCTGTACCTCCATTGTCATTTTACCACCGTGAAGCCAGCTAGTTAAGTAGCTCGGATTTTCTCTTAACAACATACTCTTTTGCTCCCTGGTCAGTTCCGTTTCCTCGGTTCCATAATGTTGATTGTAACAGGAGAGGAGATATCTTTCACCCATCAGATCTTCCATCCCCTCTGTCACTGTCACAACCGCGCAAATGGGAGCAATGGCACAATTTACTTGTAAATATCGGTCATCAATTCCGTCCCATCCCATAACGCTATAATTCCCTAGCTGGTAATCTCCATAATAATGGGATAATAGTTTATCCAAACGTTCCTCTCTGGTCTTTTCCTTTGCCGAAAGGGAATTCCTTGTCTTGTTTTGCTGGATTTGGATCAGGCTGTGAAAAATCGTGATAATACAAATACAAAAAAATAGGAAGAATATAATTAGATTTTTTCTGTGTTTTATCATATAAACCTCCATTCCGCCGCCTTTCAGTTGGCGGCACAAATAGTAATGAAAGTCTTTCAATTTTCCACGTTGCTGATAAAATAGTTTATAAAGAAGCTACACTACAAAGCACGGGGAGGTGAGTTGTAAAGACTTTCTTCGGTTTTAGACAGCATAGAAATCAGTGTAAGTTTCATCTTTCAAGCACAAATAAGTGGCTCTATCAGACCGTACAGTAAGAATTGTTTTAACTTCTCTGTTACATGTGTGATGGAACAGTCAATGGCTTCTTTTATCTTTCTTTAAAAGGAGTTTTTGTACATGAAAGTCGTTTATCAAACCTGTTGTGGCATCGATGTCCATAAATCTTTTCTCGTTGCCACAATCATTAAAACCTCTTCCGGAGTCCAGCCTTCCTATCTAAAAAAGCGCTTCTCCATTTTTAACAATTCTATTTTACATCTCAAAGAATGGCTTTTGCAAAACCAATGCTATGATGTCTGTATGGAATCTACCGGGAAATACTGGGTCCCTGTCTTTAACCTTTTGGAAGATGATATCAACGTTACCATTGCTAATCCCAAATGGATTGGAGATTTATTTTGATTAAGTCTGATTCCGGGAAGCTATATCCCTTGTAAACCAATCCGTATCCTGCATGAATTTACAAGATACCATTACAAACTGACCTCCTACCGTACCAGTGAACAGAACAGATACCAAAATGTGCTTACTGTCTGTAATGTCGCATTAGATCCGGTTGTTTCTGATATCTTCGGGAAATCAGCCACTTCTGTTATTGATTACCTGATTGAGCAGTCTGACAATTCCATCAACCACGAAGAAATAGCTTCCAGACTTCTTCGTTCTCTAAAGAAGAAGTCTGACCGTGTCATTGAATCCATCGAAGGCTACCAGATGACTGATTTCCAAAAATACCGTATGCGCCTCGTCCGCGCACATATGGATTATATCACATCTACAATCAAT
>CAJUFW010000058.1:9301-17684 GCA_910585655.1 uncultured Lachnospiraceae bacterium | reverse complement strand
TCCATGAACAGCGTCAAAGTCGCCGGCAATGATATATTTCTTTAGTTCCTGTAAAGCCTTGCTATTATAACCATATAGATTGGAACGGTATACCTGATCGGTTCCGTCGTATCCTCTTAGTTCAAAGCCCATATAGTCGTGCATTTTGGAGTTTAAGAGATCATAGTATGCTTCATCGCGCGTGATACCATCATCAATGATCCGAATCGGTAGTGCCGAACAGGTTTTGATTTGAGCGACGCCAGGCAAGTTTTCGATCTGTGCAGCATCGTCTCTGGTAATGCCTTCAAGGGTACTGCCAAAGGAAAGCATACTCATGGCATATTGTCCGTTTAGATAGCGCATTTCCTTAGTATCTGCCCGGTGCAGTTGCAGGATCTTCGCCTGATAGGATAGTCCGGTAAATAAAACAACTCCGGTGCAGATTGTGAGGAGGACAAAGCAGCTTGTTTTTACATCACGCAAAATATATTTACAGCTAAGAAAGGTTAATGTTTGTAATTTTCCACCAGTTTCCTTTAAATGAAATAAAGGTAGTATCCGTCCCGTTTTTTGGACGGAGGAGAGTAGTTCAGTTACAGGCTTACGCATTGTTCTTTGCGCAGTGGCATATCCGACTAGACCGACAAGTAGAGCCGTCACTGCTATCAAGAGGGCAAGATGCCCAAAAGGAACGACAGGAGTAAAGCGGACGGCTTCCCCATAGAGATAGACAATGGTATCTGCATCTCCAGAAAGCAGAATAACGAGCCAGGCTATCAACAGTCCGGCAACGATGCCGATCGGAGTACCAAGAAGATAAATTTCGTATAGCTCCAGGAGGATCATTTTTTTTACTTGCTTTCGTTTCATACCGATTGCACGCAGAATTCCGTACTGCTTTTCTCTGGTAATTAGTGCAATGCGGTAAACTCCATAAAAGACGACCATACAGACAAACAAGACAACACTGAGTAGCTGCACATCCATCCAGAATAGTTCGCTATAGTTTTCTCTTGCTGGATTATAGGCAATACGTTCTTCCTGATCTTGGGCTGTAAACCCAAGCTTTGCTGTGATCTGTTTTAACATTGGCTGATAGTGGACTTCCCGGAAGCGGAGATATGCGATATTATAGCGGATAGTATCCTTGATAGGAGCCGTAAAAAGCTCTAATGTTCCATAAGATTTATTAGCGGGCAAGTCCGAAAGGATACCAACTAGCTTGACGGTTATGTTCCTTTCCTCCGAAGATTCCGGTTCCGGAGAAATAGTAAATTCTTCGCCTAAGATAGGTTCGATTCCAAGATTTAGTAACATCCATTTTTCAGCGACTACTTCGTATTTATTTTCCGGAAAGCGTCCTTCCAGTAAGGTAGAAGTCAGCGTCATATAAGCGTTGTCGGAATAATGCAGGTATACAAGCTGCTGGTTTCGGTAATATGCTTCGCTTTGCTGGCACACTGCTATATGAGAGATGGCGGACTCCTGCTTCAAAAGGGCAAGTTGTTCCTCCGTCAGGTTTTCTATAGAGCAATCAGTAGGGGTAAAAAGTGTCTGATAGTCTATGTTTTCTATTCGGTGGTTTGTATGAAGGAGAACCAACAGCAGCGTAGAAAGCAAAAAAGTGAGTGCGAAGCTTAGAAAAACAGCGAGGGTATTTTTCTTGTAGCTACTTAAAAAGCGTCTGTGTAGATAGAGGAATTCTGTTTGTTTACGCAAGTTGATTCACCTGCCTTTTTGTTTTTTCTTCGACAATCCGTCCGTCCTCAATACGAATGATTCGTTCCGCAAGCTGGGCAATTTCCTCATTGTGTGTAATAAGAAGGATGGTTTGACAGAAACGTTCACTGGTTATTTTTAAAAGTCCGCAGACGTCCTGACTGGTTTTGGAGTCCAAATTTCCGGTCGGCTCGTCGGCGAGGATAAGGGCGGGCTTGATTGCCAAGGCTCTGGCGATAGCAACACGTTGCTGCTGACCGCCTGACAGCTCATTAGGACTATGATGCAGCCGTTCTTTTAGTCCTAGCACCGTAGTCAGTTCGTCCAAATAGGGCTTGTCTATATTTTTTCCGTCCAGTTTAAGCGGCAGAATGATATTTTCCCAAACCGTCAGCATAGGGATGAGGTTATACTGCTGAAAAATAAATCCAATTTTTCTGCGTCGGAAAATGGTCAATTCGTCGTCTGAGAGGGTAGAAAGCTTTTTCTGATCGATAATAATTTCTCCGTCTGTTGGTACATCCAGTCCTCCTATCAGATTTAAGAGCGTCGATTTTCCGCTTCCCGATGTTCCAACAATTGCAATAAATTCTCCTCGTTCTACCGATAGATCAATGCCACGCAGCGCCTCTACCTGCGGGGCGGCATCCGTTCCATAAACTTTTGTCAACTGTTTCATTTCCAGTATTTTCATAAATAAACTCCTTTCAGTGGTCATAGGTTTTCACACTACTTTTCGGTGGAGGTTGCCGAAAAAATAAGAACTGTGATTTTTCACAGTTCCTATTTTAGCATAACATTATCTCAAACCAGTTTCTGAAATCGATCAATTTTGTGATAATTTCTCAGAGGGACTTTTTCGGAGAAGAAAAACGGAAAAGATACTGCCGGTTCCTGGCACAGAGCTTACTTTGAGATAGCCATTTTGTGCTTTCATCACTTCTCTGGTCAGATAAAGACCAAGACCAATTCCAGGTTCTACCTTGACATTAGCAGAACGGTAAAAACGAGTAAAGATACTTCCTAGTTCCTGTTCAGAGATGCCGATTCCGGTATCTCTGATATCAATACGGAGAAAAAGAAGGTATTCGTTTATACATACGGAAACAGTTCCACCTTCCGGGGTATATTTAATAGCGTTATCAATCAGGTTGCCGATCGCTTCGATAGTCCATTTCCGGTCGAAAATAGCCAGCCCGGAAGTTGGCTCTAAAAGAAGCTGAATTTGCTTTTGGGCAGCGCTAGGAAGATATTGTCGCCGGAGAGCCAGAAGTACTTCGCTGATATCCTGTTCTTCTGGCTGGAGGGAGAGGATGCCATATTCCAGGCGTGAGAGCTTTTGGAGAGCCTGCATAAAAAAGTCCAGTTTTTCAGCTTGCTCTCGAATAGCTGCCAGTTCCTCTAAGTCATCTTTGCCCATGTTTGTCAAAAGTTCTTCCAAAAGCTCCGAATAAAGCAAGATATTGGAAAGTGGGGTGACAGCCTGGTGAGAAATATCAGAAATCCCTTCTTGGATATTCTGTTTTTGTTCTAAAAGTCTTTGACGGGAAACCTGATTATCCTGTAGATAACGCCATAGAGAATTTTCCAGAGCAGATAACCTGGATTCATTAAACCGCTGCTCTGTAAAAGTTCCGGCAACTGCGGCATCAATCATAGTCTGTAGCCGAAGAAGCAGCCGTCGCCGCCAGAGGAAAAAGCCAACAGCCATACCAAGAGGTAGAAGTGTTATCATAGAAAAAAAGCCAAACCAAAATGTATTCATACTTCCAGGTTCCAAAGATATCCCACCCCATAAATAGTTTTGATAAAAGGTTCTGCTCCAAAAGATTCTCCTAATTTCCTTCGCAAACGATTGACGGCAACGGTGAGAGCATGTTCGTCTACATATTCCTCTTCTCCAGGCCAGCCCTCGTCAATAAGAAGGCTTCGACTGACGGTTTTTCCCTTCTGCATAAGCAGACAGCGGAGAAGGCGTTGTTCGGTTCGGCTTAAAAGAATCGGTTGCCCTTGACAGAGAAATTCCATTTTGGAAAAGTCAAAATAAAAATCCCCTGTTCGTATTACATCGTTTTGCACGGCGTGTTCGTTTGCTGTTTTGCGCAGTTGGACTTCCACTCTGGCTCGTAGTACTGCTAGGCTGAAAGGCTTGGTAATATAATCATCTGCTCCTAGCTCCAGCCCAGCCACAATATCCATTTCCATGCTGTTGGCAGTTAGCAGAATCACCGGAACCTGGCAGCTCTTCCGCAGTTCAGTCAGATAATCCAGTCCGCTTCCGTCTGGGAAATTGACGTCTAAGAGGAGCAGATCAAAGTGCTGTGCTGCAAAATCCATCCGGGCAGATTGCAGGGAAAATGCCTGTGCGCAGGAATACTCATTCCGAAGGGCAAGACGAATTCCGTCATTTAGTTTTTTGTCATCTTCTATAATGAGAATTTGTTTCATCATGTGGGTACACTTCCTAATTATGTAAAGCTTCTTTTCCTCAATAGTTTACCAGATTATCCCTGCCAATGCAACCAAAGCAGGTACTGTAACAATCGAAAGCAGGGTAGAAATGATAACTGTTTCAACCGCATAAGGATAATCCTTTCCATGAAGCTGGGCATAGACGGCTACATTGGAGCCAACCGGGCAGGCTGCTGCCAGCAACAATGCCATCTTCATATCTATGAAATTGCCCGGAATCAAGGTCAGAAGAGCCAGAGATAAAAGCGGGATTACCACAAGGCGAACGGCAGAAATCAGGTACAGACGAGGCTTGACCAGCATTTTAACCAAATTGGTTTGCGCCAGGTAAATTCCTACAGTAAACATGGCGAGCGGGGTATTGATACCCGTCAGATGCCCGAGGGTTTTGGTGACGATGGACGGTAATGGAAGCTGGGTAAAAAACAGAATGAGTCCGATAGCGATAGCGATTAGAAACGGCGCTTTTAATACGGCGGCAGGTTTGAGAGCTGCCTTTTCGCCGGTCATAATCGAAACGCCATACGTCCATTGAAGCAGATTTAAAAAAGCGATAAAAGCTGCTACATAAAAGACTGCGCCAGAGCCAAGAGATGCCAGTGTCAGTGGGATGCCAAAGAAACCAGCATTGGAAAAGGCGGCAGAAAAAGAAGCAATCGCATCCTTTGGGAAGAACAGCCTGGAAACGACCATTGCAACCACTAAGAGAATAGCCGCAGCCGCGGCGCTGACCAGCAGACCGATCATTCGTTCTGTCGTGCGTTCAACTAAAAAGCCGTTGACAATAACACATGGCAGCACGATATAGATTAAGATATTGGCTAGGCTTTTGCTGCCTTCTAAGGATATCCGTTTTGTACGGAACAGGAAGTAGCCGACCCCGGCTAACAGAAACATAATAAGCGTTTGATTGACTAAAGTGATGGCAGTAGACATAAAATAACCTCCTAATTTGAACCCATCTCTGACGGGCTTGATCTTTTTGTATTATAATCTATCCGCTGCTTGCTTTTCCAATACTATTCTGATACTATTGATATAGGTTGAACATTATATCAGATGGGATATGACTCCCGCCTTTATAGGCGGTGAGAAATTTGCTTGTATGCGGCAGCAGGAACGTTTGGCGTTCCTGCATGTCAGGAAAAGGAAGCGGTGTGGATACGAGGGAGGAGGTGCAGACGGTGGAATTAAATCAGCTACGTTGCTTCCGTCTGGTAGCGGAAATGGAGAATATTTCGAGAGCGGCGAAGCTGCTTCATATTTCGCAGCCCTCTCTAAGCCAGACGATCCGGCGCTTGGAGCAGGAAATCGGGTTCCCGTTGTTTCATCGGGAAGGGAAGCGGATTGAATTAAACCGGGCAGGACAGTTTTTGCTGGAAGCGGCGAGGCAGGTAGAGGATATTTTGGAACGGACGAAAACAGCGATTGAGGAAGAGAACGGGCGTTGCCATCCGGTGGTCTCGATTTATGTAGGCTGTGCTTCTATGTTGATTCCACAACTGCTACGCTATTTGAAAGGAAGGAATCCGGGCGTGCAGTATATCATTCGTCAGTGGGAACAGGATTCGCTTTCTTTTGCAGCAGAGGAGACGGCGGATGTGAGAATTACGAGCGGAGCGCTGGGGGAACAGGAGAAGGGGACGCCTCTTTTGACGGAGCATATCTGCCTGGCTTTGCCTGCCGAACATCCATTGGCAGCGCAGGAGACGCTTTATCTGCATGAGCTAGACGGAGAGGAGTTTATCAGCCTGAATCGAAATTGGACGTTGACTCGTATTATTGAGAGAGAGACAGAGCGTTGTGGTTTTCGCCCTCAGGTGACGATGTGGGTAGATAATCCAAACCTGATGCGGGAGTTATTGCGGGAGCGGATGGGGATTGCTTTTATTCCGGATGTAAGCTGGCGCGCCTTTGCCAGCCAGGAAATCGTCATCCGACAAGTGACAGACTGTCCGATGGAGCGGTATATTTATCTTTCGGCAGGGCAGGGGGTTCCTATAACAAGAGAGCAGCGGGAGTGTATGGAAGGAATCAGGGAGTTTTTCCGGGAGCAGGATACGGAGAGGAAGTAAACATGAAAGGAGAGGCTGGTAATGTTGAAAATGCCAATGATATTTGGAAATGGAATGGTACTGCAGCGTCAGAAGGAGATTGCTGTCTGGGGGACGGCGGAGGCTGGTATGGAAGTAACGGTGACACTCTCTGATGAAAAGAAAGCAGACAGTCAGGGGATGGAAGGAACTAGGCAATATGGAGCGCAGAGTGTCCAGACAAGGGCAGACGACCAAGGAGACTGGAGTGTGAAGCTTCCAGCCGGAGAGGCTGGACGGGGGCTTTGGATGAAAGTAGAATCCAAGGACGAGCAAACGGTGTTTTCCGATATTTGTATCGGAGAGGTTTGGGTTGCAGGCGGGCAGTCGAACATGGAGTATCTGCTCAAGTACGATGCGGATAAGGAAAACGAACTGGCGCGGGAGGCAAATCCGGATATTCGTTTCTTTGACTATCCGGAAGTATCCTATGGAGGGCAGTTGGAGGAATTTCCAGAACCGGAATATGGCTTTTGGAGGCAGGCAGAGGCAAGGCAGCTTCCGTGGTTTTCTGCAGTAGGATACTATTTTGCCCGTATATTAGAGGATAAGCTGGAAATACCGATTGGTATTGTCGGCTGCAACTGGGGTGGGACACCGGCTTGTGCCTGGCAGGATCCGGAAGGACTGCGTGGTATGGAAGGAGAACCATGGCTAACAGAATATGAAAAGGCGACTGCCAGACTGGATATGGAACAATACTGGCGGCAGGTAAAAAAGAACCTGGCACAGACGAAAGGAACGCAGGAGCAGTCGGATATGGCGGCGGTCTGGGAACGGGTGATGTATCCGGGATTAAGCCGCGAGGAACAAAAGAAGATGATGGAGCAGATGGCAAAGATGACCGAAAGAGCCGCGGAATCGTCCGAAAAGGGAGAGGAAGAACAAGAGATCAACCTCATGGAGCTGCAGCCGCAGAATCGTCCGGGCGGGCTGTATCAGACGATGCTACAAAAGGTAGCCCCATTTACAGCCAGAGGTGTGATCTGGTATCAGGGGGAAAGCGACGAGAACCATGCAGAGGCATATGCGGCAGTTTTTGGCAGGATGATAGAGGGCTGGAGAGCGCTTTGGCAGGAGGAATTACCATTTTTGTTTGTTCAGCTTGCCCCATTTGGGCGATGGCTTGGCGGTACAGGGGAAAAATATCCGGAGCTGCGTCGGCAGCAGGAGCGGGTAAGCCGTGAAGTAGCGCATACCTGGATGGCTTCGATTGGAGATGCCGGGATGTTAGAAGACATTCATCCAAAGCATAAGCGTCCGGTCGGAGAGCGGCTGGCAGAGTTGGCTTTGGGACATATCTACGAAAGACCGGAATTATGCCGTGTGCCTGGTCTGTGCGATGCGCCAGAGCTAGAACGGGCGGAACGAATTTCGGCTGTACACGTAGAGGATACTTATGTAAAAAATGCAGGGCAGGAGGAGATACGGATTTATCTGCGTTATGGAGAAGGGCTTCATTTGGAAACGCATAACTATACCCGTGCAGAGCCAGCACCGGAATTTTTAGAACATGATCCGGCTGAATGTTCCGCAAAGCCAGATCCGATAGTGACGGTTCCGGCTCTGCGGCTTTATGAGATTTTCTTTGACGAGAGTCAATCAGAGCAAGAGAGGGAGATTCCGGCAGGGCAAATCCGCCTTCAGGAAAATACCCTGATTTTGCCCGGCAGCTTCCCGGAGCAAGTAGAAGTACGCTTTGCCTGGGAGCCGTATTATGAAGTCAATGTATATAATGCAGCCGGGCTCCCGGTAAAACCGTTCCGGATCAGACTTTAGCCAATGAACTCTACATGTCCCCGGTGTCCGTGAATCGTACAGGAAACAAGTGCTTTTCCAGTGCATTAAATTCTTTGTTAATCAGTTCTATCGTATCGGCGCCCAGGTTTTCCAAGCTAAGGAGATCTGGGCGTTAGTTGCATTTTTCTGAGTGGCAAATTCTGTAATAATATCCAAAATCGGCTGATTAGCAGCAATATTTTCCTGAATAAGCTGTGGCATGGATCATTCCTTCCCGGATCAGCCTGCCCATGAGTTCCGATACTTCTTCGACCGGCAGATTGTGGTTTACCCGATGCAAATAATACAAATCAGCGTAATCGGTCTGAAGACGCGTA
>CAJUFW010000058.1:694-9291 GCA_910585655.1 uncultured Lachnospiraceae bacterium | reverse complement strand
GGTGTATCGTCTGGTAGAAAGGCTCATATTTGTCTAAATCTTCCTGCGTAATTTCCTAGTTTTCTTTTCTTCATTTTAGTTTTCCTTTTACAGAGTGGATTTGTATTTTTAACGGTGTAATCCAGTAATCATCTCTACAGTAGCCGGATCGTAGTGGGAGAAAAACAGACTTTCCCCTTCGTCTAATCCCTGAATGGTAGTCATGTCTTCGGCGCTCAAGGCAAAATCAAAGACATCAAAGTTTTGTTCCATACGTTCTTTGTGAGTGGATTTGGGAATCACTACCACATTGCTTTGGAGCAGGAAGCGCAGGGCTGTCTGGGCAGCGGATTTGCCATCGTTGAATGGCTGGTGAATTAACAACAGGTCAATATAATCGGTATCCAGTTTCTTTAAAGATTCCTCAATGGATCTTTTGGCATTCTCATAGCCGCCATTGGAAACCCATACTTTTGTAGTGAGGAAAATCTGATCTCTTGCTACGCCGCTGTTTTTGATTCCTCTTCCGACGGCTTCCTCGTTGCCATAGGCTTGGGCGGTGTCGATAGAGCGGTAGCCGACATCAAGTGCGTCCTGCACACAGCGTTCACACTCCTCGTTTGTGACCTGATATACGCCATAGCCCAGCATAGGCATTTTGATACCATTGTTTAACGTGACAAATTCCATGATAGTAACCTCCCTATTTCCGAGCTGAGTTTTACTCTGCTAATTGAATCGCTAAAAACCTTTCTTCCTGCTGCTTTAGAGTCAGTGTCCAATACCGTTTGCCCTGGTCAAGAGCTTTGATTTGTTCCATTTCCTCTTCGGTTAAGGCAAAATCAAAAATGTCAAGATTTTCCTTCTGATGAAGCAGGTTTGTAGAGCGTGGCAGAGGGATGTTGCCCATCTGAATATGCCAGCGCAGAATAACCTGTACGTTGGTTTTGCCGTACTTTTTAGCAAGCTCTGTAAAAATCGACTCATTGATCAGGGTCGGATCGCCGTGACCGAGAGGAAACCAATGCTCCATCCGGGTGCCGTAAGGCTTTACGCGTTCTTTGAGAGCCTCTTGCTGGAAATAAGGATGTCCTTCTACCTGGATGATTTGCGGTTTGATTTCAGCCGCCTCTAAAATCTCTTCCAAACGGTCGGATTCAAAGTTGGAAAGCCCGATGGCTCTGATCTTGCCAGCTTTGTAAGCGCGTTCTAAGTTTCGGTAGCCGGCAAGATAATCGCCTACCTGCTGATGGAGAATGACCAGATCAAGATAGCCCAGACCAAAGCGAGTGAGCATGTTGTCGATGGCGTTTTCATTGGCATATTCGTCCGGCCAAATCTTGGAAGTGATCCAAAGTTCATTCCGAGGAATTCCGCATTCTCTGACGGCAGCTCCGACACCTGCCTCATTGTAATAGTGGTGCGCGCTGTCGATATGCCGATAGCCTAGTTCAAACGCACTGAGGCAGGCTTTTTTTGCCTCTTCGTTTTCCGGGATCTGGAATACACCTAAAGCAATTTGCGGGATTTTTACACCATTGTTCAATTCTACATATTGCATATCAATACCTCCTGATTGGTTAGTCATGTATCTTTCGGGAGACGCACATTCGTACGAAATCCGGCTCGAAATGCTTTACTGCCGTACCGGTATAGCCCATATCCAGGCTGCCTATAAGTTCCATTTCCTCTTCCGTCAGGAAAAAGTCCCAAATATCTAAATTTTCCCGGATACGTTCTTCATGAGTGGATTTTGGGATAACCACGACGCCGCGCTGCACGTTCCAACGCAGCATTACCTGACCAATGGATTTGTCATGAGCATCGGCGATTTCCTGTAGCGTCTCGTTTTCAAAAGGCGCATAGCGACCGCCGCCCAACGGAGCCCAGGCTTCTGCTACGACGCCGTAATAACGCATGGTTTCCAAAGCTTCTGTCTGAGCAAAGAAAGGATGCAGTTCTACCTGGTTGACCATTGGCTTGATTTCTACGGTCTCACAGAAATTGGTAAGGATGTTCGGGTAGAAATTACTGACTCCGATCGCTCGAAGTTTTCCTTCCCGGTAGGCATCTTCCATCGCCCGCCAGGCAGAAAAATAGTCGCCCATCGCCTGGTGGAGCAGGTAGAGGTCAAGATATTCCAATCCGGTTTTCTTGAGGCTGGCGTCAATCGCAGCTTTGGCAGTATCGTAATTTTTCATATCCTGTACCCACATCTTTGAAGTGATAAACAGTTCTTCTCTTGTACAAACACCTTCCTGGATAGCCTGACGGACGGCTTCGCCTACGGCATCTTCGTTGGTATAAGAAGCAGCCGTATCAATAAGGCGGTATCCCGCCCGGATTGCCGTTAAAACCGACTGCTTACATTCTTCCTTGTCTCTTACCTGAAATACGCCGAAGCCCTCACGGGGCATGTTGATTCCGTTGTGTAATGCTGTAAACTCCATTCTTTAGTCCTCCTTTTTGTGTCTGACTTACCGGATACGGATAAGTCTGTCTTCTTGTTTGATTGGCTTTAGTATACATGGAGTTAGCCGTTTAGAGAAGTTCCGATTGGTTTACGAGCGAAAACCCGAAGGTATATACTGCAAAAGTTAGGTGCTGAAACAGGAGGTTTTTTACGGATGTTTTATCGTTTGTACAGCGGCTAAAAATTTTTCTACGGTTGCGGATGGAGCCGGCGAGTGGAGCAGTCCATACGGCATGGTATAATCCCATTCTACAGGGATGACTTTCAACAGAGGATGTATGTTTGCCCATGGCTCGATACACAGTAGTACATCGTTGCCGTTTTCGCAACGGTTGAAAACTTCGATACGATAGAGATCAAAATCCACAAGTTGGATTTGCGGGTGGTTTTTCCATAAAAAATCCCATAATTCGTCTACATAACAGCTCCAGTCCCGGTGCATTATCAAAAGATTTTCTCCGTGCAGATCCTCTATGCTTAGCCTGGTTTTTGACGCCAGAGGATGGTAGATGGATACTGCGCAGCAGAGTGGTTCTCTGGAAAGCTCAAATCCGGCGCACTGTCGTAGACGTAACATAACTTCGTCAAAAAGCCCCACAACAATATCAATGTCGCGACCGAGGTTGGCTAAAATCTCGCTGGCATTTTCCAGAGAATTTTCAAAAGGTATCATCTGAAATTTGATTTCCGGGCATTGTTCATGGACGGTAGGCCATAGCTCGATCAGAGCCTGCGCGGGAGTCATAGGGGAGGTACCGATGCGGATCACGTTGTCGTCTCCCTTCATAGCGTTTTTCGCCCGGCTGACAGAATCCTTGGAGTATTGGATGATGTATTTCGCATCTTTATAAAAAGATACTCCTGCCTTGGTCAGCGTCAGCCCCCGGTGGGTACGATCAAACAGTTTTATATCCAATGTGGATTCTAAGAGGTTGATTTGCTTAATAACGGCGGTAGGGGTGATAAACATTTGCTCCGCCGCTTTGCTGAAGCTTCCGGCGTCGGCAGCGTAGAGGAACGTTTCTAATTGAGGATTATACATAAGTTTGCCCTTTCTTTGTGAATTTTTAATGGGAAAGAGGTTTGGCCAGTTTGGATACATCCGGGTTATCTTGAAGGTAAAGCTCTCCATATTGTCGGAGAAGTTTTTGGCTGTTTTCATAATTGTGAGTAAACATCAGGCTGCACAACAGGGTGAGAACAAACTGAAGAGAGGATTCAAACAGAATGCTGGCAAGGTTGCCTATGCTACCGAATTGGTTGCCGTCATGGCTGTGGTGAGGAGAGTCGTGACGGGCAGGGGAGCTATATGGAATTTCGATCCATTCACTTGCCAGCCTTCCCAAAGGACTGTCTTTGACAGGGGTCAGCATAAGAACAGGGATACGTTTGTCATGCAGGATAGAAGCAATTTCTACTAGCTTGCGGTTGCTTCCGGTACGGCTGATAAAAAGAGCCGCCGGAACGGTCATGCTGTTTTGCTCCGGGATAATCAGCGCCTGGTAATATTGCGCATTTGTGGCATCGTGGAGAATGACCTGCTTGCCAAAGGTCATCATCCGATTCAGGTATGGTTTGGCGATAGAAAGATTGTCGTCAAAGCCAAAGAAATAGATTTGACTGGCTTGCTGGAGCAGACGGGCGGCATGTAAAAGGGCAGGATAATCTAGGGAGCGCCGGGTGCGTTCCACTGCTTCGATTTGCGTAGCGGCTACTTTTCCCGCTAGGGAATGAACGGTTTCGTTTATTTGAATTTCATTTAGGTGTTCTGGCGGCGGAGAGGGGTTGGAGGTACTTTGATGCAGTTCGGCAAATAAAGCCGCTTTAAAACGGGTAAAGGACATACCGCCGGAGAACTTTGCTGCCAGACGGTTGACCGTAGAACTGCTGGTGTAGCTGTTTTTAGCCAGATCTCTGACAGACAATTCCAGGATATCTGCCGGATGACGGAGCAGATAGTGAATGATTTGCCGTTCGGCATCGGTAAAAAGCTCCATTTGTTCTAACTGTTCTAATATCATAATGAACTCCTGTTTTAAAAATGAGATTGTTTTGATACAATTATATCACAAACATCAGGGAATGGAACAGGGAATGAAAGTTTTGTGCCAATTTGCCCTGAAACGGAAAGAAAGGCTTGCCAGAGTGGGGGAAAAGCTGGTATGATAAGGGTATGAAAAGCAGCCTGACAGGCTGGAATTCCAGCGAACGGGCAGATGTGAAAAAGGAGGACATAAAGACATGGGTTTTTCAAAGGATTTTTTATGGGGCGGCGCGACTGCGGCCAATCAGTTTGAAGGAGGATGGCAGGAGGGCGGCAAGGGACCGTCGAGCGACGACTGCCTGACGGGCGGAACGAAGACGGAGATGCGCAAGCTCACTTATACGCTGGCGGACGGAACGACAGGAGAGGTACCGTTCTGGGCGGCTACCGAGCTGCCGGAGGGCAGTGTGTTTGGACCGGTAGAGGGATACTTTTATCCGAACCATACTGCGGTAGACTTTTATCATCATTATGAAGAAGATATTGCCTTGCTGGCAGAAATGGGCTTTAAGACGTTCCGGCTCTCGATTGCCTGGACGAGAATTTTCCCGAACGGGGACGAACTGGAGCCAAATGAGGACGGGCTTGCCTTTTACGACCGGGTGTTTGATGCCTGCAAGAAGCATGGGATCGAGCCGCTGGTGACAATTTCCCACTATGAGACGCCGTTGGGATTGACAAACAAGTGGAATTCCTGGGCAGATAGAAGGACGGTTGACTGTTACCTGCGTTATTGCGAGGCGATATTTAAGCGTTACAAAGAGAAGGTAAAATACTGGCTGACCTTTAATGAAATCAACTGTATTTCTCTGGCTGGCTGGTTAGAAGGTGGTGTGGCTTCCCGCGATCGTCAGGTATTGATGCAGGCGGCGCACCATCAGTTTGTAGCAAGCGCTAAGGCAGTGCTGATGGGACATGAAATCAATCCGGAATTCCAAATCGGCTGTATGCTGGCTTACAATCCATGCTATGCTTACTCCTGCAACCCGGAAGACGTGCTGATGGCTCATCAGAGAAACAGCGGTTCTCTGTTCTTTACAGATATTCAGTGCAGAGGCTATTATCCGTCTTATATGCTAAAGCAGTTTGAACGCGAGGGTATTGTCATTCAGAAGGAAGAGGGAGACGATGAGATTATCCGTAAAGGCGTTGTGGACTTCCTTTCCTTCTCTTATTATATGTCAAGCGTAGCGGCGAAAAAGACCGACGATAAAGAAACGACAGGCGGCAACCTGATGGGTGGTATCAAAAATCCATACTTAAAGGCTTCGGATTGGGGCTGGCAGATTGATCCGCTGGGACTGCGGATTGCGTTAAATCAGCTTTATGACCGTTATCAGATTCCGTTGTTTGTAGTAGAAAACGGACTGGGCGCGGTGGATCAGGTAGAAGAGGACGGCAGTATCAACGATGATTACCGGATTGATTATCTCCGCGCTCATATTGAGGCGATGAAAGCCGCTGTAGAAGAGGATGGCGTAGAACTGATGGGCTATACTCCATGGGGCTGTATCGACCTGGTTAGCGCTTCGACAGGTGAGATGGCAAAACGTTATGGGTTTGTTTATGTCAACAAGCACGACGACGGAACAGGCGATTATTCGAGAAGCCGCAAGAAATCATTCTATTGGTATCAAAAGGTAATCCGCAGCAATGGGGAAGAGTTAGAGTAAGGAAAAGGCTCAGAATCTCTTAGGAAACTGTTTTTTCAGAAAGGAAAGGCGTGATGAAAATCACGCCTTTCCTTGTGAAATAAAGTAATAATGGCTATTACTGTAACAACGCCAGAACGCCCTGTATCTGCTGATTTGCCTGAGCCAGCATGGACTGTGCAGCCTGTTGCAAAATGGTGTCTTTGCTGTACTTTTTAGCTTGTAGCAGCGCAGAGTGTCAATCATAGTTGCTAAAATCAGCCTTCCATCAAATCCGCCGTTCTCTTTAGCTCCTCAATAATCGAAATATGCTGTGGGCAGACAGATTCGCATTGTCCGCAGGCGATACAGGTCGAAGGCTTGCCACCCTTGGAGGTTGCCCAGCCATAGTTTCCTTTGGCACTTTGCAGGTTGCCATAGGTCAGGTAAAGATTCATACTGCTGAAAGCTCCTGGGATATTGATTTCCTGTGGGCAGCCTTTCATACAATACTGGCAGCTTGTACAAGGAATGGTCGGCATAGCTGCCAGAGCAGCCTGTACATCCGCAATTACTTTGCGCTCTGCATCAGTAAGCGGCTGGAACTGTTCCATATAAGAAACGTTATCCTTCATCTGCTCTATCGTAGACATACCGGAGAGAACCGTCACCAGTCCGTCCAGGGAAGCGGCGAAGCGTACTGCCCAGGAGGAAAGAGAAGCCTCCGGGTTGGCAGCTTTAAAAATAGCAGCTACGGAATCCGGCAGGTTTGACAGATTGCCGCCCTTAACAGGCTCCATGATAATCACCGGCTTGTTGTGCTTTCTGGCGGTTTCATAACAAAGTCTGGACTGCACGGAGTCATTGTTCCAGTCGGCGTAGTTGATCTGAAGCTGAACAAATTCAACTTCCGGATGGGCGGTCAGCACCTGGTCTAAAACGTCTGCTTTGTCGTGGAAGGAGAAGCCAAGATGCTTGATTTTCCCAGCCGCCTTTTGTTCTTTTACAAAATCCCAAATGCCAAAGTCTTCAAATACCTGTGTCCGGGTGTCACCTAAGTTATGTAACAGGTAAAAGTCGAAGTATCCGGCACCTGTCCGTTCGAGAGACGTCCAAAACATATTTTTTGCTTCTTCGGCATTGGCGGCGCCCGCCCAGGCAGGAAGCTTTGTCGCTAACTGAAATTTCTCTCGTGGGTAGCGGTCTACCAGAGCTGTTTTGACTGCCATTTCGGACTTTCCGCCCAGATAGCCATACGCCGTATCAAAATACGTAAACCCCTTTTCCAGAAATAAATCGACCATTTGCTTGGTCTGCTCAATATCGACATCCTCCCCCAGCATCGGCAGACGCATAAGACCAAATCCCAGCTTTGGGATGTTTTCACCTAAATAAGCCATAATCAATACCCTCCATTTTTTACTTGATAGTTCTATTATAAAGTTCGAGTATCTGTTCGGTCAAGGCTTTTTTTCAGGGAATATGAAAATGGGGTGAACATAACCCTTTTCCTGCTTATAGAGTTCCTTGCGCCTGTGTCTGTTCCATGCTATAATAAAAGACAATAAAGCAGCAAAAGAACATTCAGAAGGAGGCTTACTTATGAGAAAAATCAAACAATCTATTAACTATTTTCTGATATCGGTTCGTTTTTTTCTTTTCGTTTTGCTGGTCGCAAGCCCGTTCCTGATAGCAGAGCTTTGTCCGGGTATATGTCAGGTTCAGGCGGCGGAGGTCGGCAAGGGGCAGAAAGAGACACCGGCGGCGGAGGAATTTGAGATCGAAAAGGATCGTCTGGTAAGATACTATGGACCGGGCGGGGATGTGGTGATTCCGGAAGGAATAAAAATTATCGGGGAAGCCGCCTTTATTAAAAACAAAACAATACGTTCCATCGTGATTCCGGAAGGAGTCAAAAAGATTGAAGGAAGAGTATTTCAAGGTTGTACGAATTTAGAACATGTAAAGCTACCGAACAGCCTGCAAAAAATCGGTTATTCAGCATTTTCAGGCTGCAAAAAGCTGGAGCGGCTCGAAATTCCAGAGCAGGTGACATATATTGGGAATGCTGCTTTTTATCGTTGTGTGAAATTGGCGGAAATAAAGATCCCTTCTACGGTCGCGAATCCTGGTGCGGAAAAGACGTTCTTAGATACTCCATGGATGGAGCAGCAGATGGAGCAAATGCCCAAGGAGACTCCTTTTTTGATTGTTAATGATGTGTTGATATATGCAGAAAAGGAAAGGAACGGGAAGATAAAAGTACCAGATGGGGTGAAGAAAATTGCGGATTGGGCATTTTCATATAGTCTGTATACGCAAATCATTTTGCCGGACAGCCTGGAGGAAATCGGTCATGCTACTTTTTATTCCTGTAAGAACCTGACAGAACTTTCTTTGCCAAAAAATCTTACACGGCTTGGCTCTTCTTCTTTTGCAGGTTGTACGGAATTGAAAGAAATGGCAGTTT
>CAJUFW010000058.1:0-684 GCA_910585655.1 uncultured Lachnospiraceae bacterium | reverse complement strand
TTCAGATAGTGTGAAGGAACTGGAATGCTGTGTTTTTTCGGGGGCTACCTCTCTCTATTCTGTTACTTTGCCTGCCAAGATGAAGAAAATCGGGGAAAGCGCTTTTTTTGGTTGCAAGGAGCTAAAAGAAATCAAGCTGCCTGCGAGTCTGCAGACGATAGAGGATGGGGCTTTTTCTGCTTGTACTAAGCTAAAAAAAGTAGTGATTCCCGATTCGGTGGTATCGATTGGGAGGAACGTATTTTCAAGCTGTACCAGCCTTTCTCAGATTATATTGCCAGCCGGATTAAAGGATCTGGGGGATGTCTCTACTTATGAAAATACCCCATGGTTGGAAGAAAAGATGTCTGTTATGACTGATCAGGCGCCTTATTTGATTATAAACAGAACGCTGCTTGTGGGGAAAAAAGGAGTAAAAACGGCTATTACTCTGCCAGATTCCATGACAAGAATTGCTGGTTATGCGTTTCATGACACGAGCTTTACGAAGATTATTATCCCGGATTCTGTGACAGAAATGGGAGACAACATATTTTGTCTTTGTGGAGTGGAGGAAGTATATATCCCGGATTCCGTAACGGTTTTTGGGGCGGATATGTTTGAAAAATGTTACCAGCTCAAAAAAGTACGGCTTTCCAGATCGGAAGAGCGTCGTGTAGGGAAAGAGTGTGTCAGTACGTGTAG
>CAJUFW010000057.1 GCA_910585655.1 uncultured Lachnospiraceae bacterium | reverse complement strand
GGCAGACGCGCCAGATTTAGGTTCTGGTGGGAGACCGTGCAGGTTCAAGTCCTGTCGCCCGCATAAAGCAAGGATAATCCGAAGCAGTGTTCCCGGAGGGACGGTTTCGGATTATTTTTTGTATGATAGGAAAGTTCTCCGAACTTCCCTATCATACAATAAGCCCTCCGGGGGATGCGCACTCGCGCGCATGGAAGATGTTGCCGTTCGGCAACCGCGCTCGGCGCGAGAATTCCACTTTGTGGAATTCTTTTTCATATGATAGGAAAGTTTTGGGAAATCGTCCGAGAGGAAGGTTAAAATGTCAGAAAAAGGTGTTGTTGCGTTAAGTTTGTTTTCTGGAATAGGCGGATTTGAAGTTGGTATGGCAAGGTGTGGTTTTTCCTTTGCTAGGACATTGGAATGGGATAAAAAATGTTGTGAAACATTAAACCATAATAAAAAGCTGCTTGGAGCAAAAGAAAAGAAGATAGTGCCAAGAGATATTACCAAGCTGGCGCCAGAAGATTTTTATAAAGGAAACGTAGATTATATTGTAGGCGGACCTCCATGCCAAAGCTTTTCCGCTGCTGGTAGAAGGGCAGGAGGGGTGGCAGGCATTGATGATTTAAGAGGTACGTTATTTGAATATTATGGTAATTATGTAGCGTATTTTAAACCAAAAGCATTTGTATTTGAAAATGTCCGTGGTATATTATCTGCTCACAAAGGAGAGGACTTTCGGATTATTCTAAAGTCATTTGAAGAGATTGGATATGATTTATTTTGGCAGATTTTAAATGCTGCTGATTACGGAGCGCCGCAACTAAGAGAACGAGTTTTTTTAGTAGGGGTACGAAAGGATTTGGAGTTGAAGTTTCGTTTTCCGCTTCCAATTTATGGTTCTGATTCACCTCAAAAAAGAAACTATATAACAGTAAGGGAAGCCATTTTAGATATTCAGGAGGAAGCAGAAACCGTTGTGCCATATGGTGGGAAATATGGGCATTTGCTTGCAGATATTCCGCCAGGAGAAAATTATAGATTTTATACGGAGGAAATGGGACATCCGAACCCGCAATTTGCATGGAGATCCAAATTTTCAAATTTTCTTTATAAGATGGACCATTTCACTGGAAAAATAGAAAATGTACGATTGCAGAGTTACAACGGTTGCAGGGTTTTCCAAAAGAGTTTGTGATAGAACAGACCTATACAGAGGGAGTAAAGCAAATAGGAAATTCGGTTTGCCCAATGGTTGCGGAGCAGATAGGAAAAGCGTTGCGTTTCCAAATAGAAGGAAGAAGAGAGTTTGAAATCCCTTTGATTGCAGAAGGGCAAACCTTAACATTTGACAAAAGAAAAGGAATTCAGGCGAAGAAGTCACGAGCGAAAAAGGTAAAAAGCTATTCTGATTTAAGTCAGATGACAGGGACAGAGTATACTGAGTTCCAAAAAGAGCGACAATTCAAAGAATACAGCATGATATGGAAGGCTAAGGACGGTCATGTAACGCTTCAGATTGCGGCAAATAACAGCAGGAAAAAAAGCGCAGAGCTAACGCTAACGTTTAAGGGAACCGTAACTACTTCTTTTCTGACAGTTTCTGCCATTATGTTTACAGACGTTTGGAAAGAGGAATATTTGAAACTGATGTGGGATGAAATTCATATGGCAGTCGGAGCATTATCTTCCTACGATTCCTTGCTGCCTCTGTATGGGCATTTTACAGAGCCATATCCCAAATTTACCATTTCATTTTCTAGTAATATCACTTCAGAGCTGATAGAGTTTCAAAAAATGGCGTTAGATACGGAGTGGAGTAGTCAGCTATTGCCCTATGAGCAAATCGGCAGGGATACGACAGAAGCAACAAGGAAATTGAAGTGGATAAGGGAGGCTGGTTATGATGTAAGGACGCATCATACCAATCAAACGATTCCGGAACAGTATTTTCGGGTTTGTTATCCGTTTACGATGCCTCCTTCTGTAAAACCGACTATTCTTTGGAAAGAAGGTTAGTCTCTTGTTTTGCAGCCTCTTTTAGCCATGCGGCTTTTGTTTCGGGTTTTATGGCAGGAGCTTCGGAAAGATAATAGCCAGTTTTAGAGGCAATCGTTGTTTCTTTACTGGCAGAAAGAGCCAATAAATATAAATCGTGCATAGAAAGAAAGGTGATTTTCTGACATATTGCAGTTTGAAATTGTTTGGAACAAAGCATTTCCTGAATGATATCCGTAACCGTAGACTCTCTTTTTTCTAGGACAAAAATAAAGTGGCACAGATCGGGATGTGCGGTTAGAATAAGTTTGGCACGGTCGATATTATTCCAATCTATCGTTTGTGTTTTATCCTTTACTTCAATAGCGGCTAAGACTTTGCCGTCTTATAATCCGAAACGCCTCCTACAGAAAGACCGTTGTTTTTATAAATCGAATCAAAACAGGCTGCTGCCACACATTTTGTAAGCTCCGGATCGGCAGTTTTGTTTAAAAAGTCTAACAGAGAGAAAGTATCGGCAGTTCCTTGCCGAAGAGCAGCATTGGCATCAAGACGTTTTTTACGGATATTTTTGGCAATTAGTATTATAGTTCTTTGCGCGTTGTCAAAATTGGTGTTTAATCTTTTTAAGTTACGCATTTTTTCGATAGCGCGGCTTCCCTGCATACCAGAATTGGGAGAGCAGTAGCCATGACATAAGTCATACTTGGCGAGAAGAGGGATGGTAATGGATTCGTCTTCAGAACGAATACTATATCCGCCTTCAATTGGATGATTCGTTTCATCTTTTGCCCAAATTTTACAGCAATCCTGATGAGGATAAAAATATTTTCTCCAGGTAGCAGTAAAAATAAGGCTAGCAGGTGAAACCCAGCCATAGCTGCCCCAATGCCATTTGTCTAAATTACTCCGTAGGGCTTGTGGCATTTCAGCTTGTTCAAAGGTTTCTTGTGTCGTTTGACAAATCAACTGTTCTAATTCTTGACGTATCTGTTTCATAGTGGTATTCTCCTGGTTTTTCCTGATTGGTTAATAATCCGGCTGGGGTTACATCTAACGCCTGGGCAAGTATTACAATATTTTTAAGACTTACATTTCGTTCGCCGCGCTCAATGGCTCCAATATAGGTTCTATGTAAATCACAACGATCTGCTAGTTGTTCCTGTGTTAACTTTCGCTTGGTACGCAAGGCTTTGACATTTGCTCCAAGAATATGGAAATAATCCAAAATCATTCCTCCTTCCAAGCGGTACAACTCCACTTTGGGGATTTCTATTTCATTATACAAGAAGTGGAAAGAAAAGTATGCAGAATATAAGTAGCATTTTAGAGAAGGATGTGAGAAAGGATATCGGTTGAAAATAAAAGAGGGAAATGGTATGATAAAGAAAAAGAAAAGGAGATGAAATCCATGCGGAGAATGGAATTTAAAATGGAACGCTCCGGTTTGATGCAGATAGGGGACGAGGTGGGTATCATAGAGACCGAGATGGAAAATTTTCTTTATTATACGATTGAACATGCCTATGCGATGTCCGGCAACATCCCCTTTCGAGAGGCTCTAAAAACCAGAAGGGGAAAGGTCGTGGAAATCGAGGAGAGACCACAGGGCTTTTATGTCACCTTAGAGTTTGACGAGTAGCAAAGGGCAAAGGGAAGATGCTTTAAAAAAGATAAAAAAGAAGAAAGAAGGGAAAGGCTTATGAAGCTAATCTATGCCATCGTCCACAGCGAGGACGGAGATTCGGTGACAGAGGAATTAAATGCAAAGGGCTTTATCGTGACAAAGCTGGCGACAACAGGAGGATTCCTGCGGAGAGGGAATACGACTCTGATGATTGGGACAGAGGAGGAAAAGGTTACGCAGGCGATTAAAATTATCAAGCGGGAATGCGGCAGCCGGGAACAGGTAGCCTACAGTATGCCATATACCCAGCCAAATGATATGCCGATGACCGGCTACGATTCCCACCCTTCTACGATAGACGTAGGAGGTGCGACGATTTTTGTAGTGGATGTGGAACGTTTTGAGAAGGTGTAAAAATCTCGGAAGGAAACTTTGAGGGGATGTTCACAGAAATTTCACGTTTACATGATAGACTATCCGCGGCGGAGTAGGGAGAACAGACCTTGAAGGAACTCCCGAAAACGGCTGCGATATGCGGCAAAAGGAGGAGAAAGCGTTGATAAAAGTAAAAAACCTGGTGAAAAGCTATGAAGGGCATCTGGCAGTTGATAACCTGAGCTTTTCGGTAGAGCAGGGAAAAATTTTAGGTTTCCTTGGACCGAATGGGGCAGGGAAATCTACGACTATGAATATCATGACCGGCTATATTTCCGCAACGGACGGGGAAGTGACCATTGACGGCTATGATATTTTAGAGGAGCCGGAAGAGGCAAAAAAAGCGATTGGCTACCTGCCGGAGATTCCGCCGCTCTATTTGGATATGACGGTAAAGGAATATCTGAAATTTGCAGCGGAAATCAAGGGCGTCAAACGGAAGGATCAGGAACAGGCATTGGGAAAGGTAATGAACCTGACAAAAACAACGGACGTAGCCGACCGTTTGATCAAGCATCTTTCCAAAGGATACCGGCAGCGTGTCGGTTTGGCACAGGCTTTGGTCGGAGAGCCGAAGGTGCTGATTTTAGACGAACCGATGGTAGGCTTAGATCCGCAGCAGATCATTGAGATGCGGGACTTGATTCGTAATTTATCAAAAGACCATGCGATTATTTTAAGCTCCCATATTTTATCGGAGGTCAGCGCTATCTGTGATGAAGTAATGATCATTAACCGAGGGAAGCTTGTCGTATCAGATACACCAGATAACCTGGCGCGCCATATGGAAAACCAGGAAATGGTACATCTGGAGGTCAAGGGAGAACGGCATCGTGTTTCCCAGGTTTTAAACAATGTTTCCGGAATTACAAAGGTAGAACAGGAAGGCGAACGGGACGGTATTTGCCGCCTGACGGTCTACTGCGGAGACAACGACCTGCGAGAGTCGATTTTTTACGCTTTGGCAGAGGCAAAATGCCCGATTATGGATATGCACATTTCCAACCGTTCGTTAGAGGATATTTTCTTAGAGCTGACGGGAAGAGACAGCGGCAAAAAACGGAGGAGAATTTTGGAAAAATCCGAGCAGGAGCTTGTCTCAGAAGGGGAGGAGGAATAGACGATGTTAGCGATTTATAAAAAAGAATTAAAATATTATTTTACCTCCATGATGGGCTATGTCTTTATTGCACTGTTTTTACTGGCTGCCGGCTATGTTTCATCACGGATGAATTTATATGTAGGCTATGCCAATTTTGAATATGTATTAAGCTCGTATATGACGCTGTTGTTTATTGTTTTAGCGCCGATTTTAACGATGCGGATTATGGCGGAAGAGCGTCGGAGCAAAACCGACCAGCTTTTGCTGACCTCTCCGTTAAGTGTCGAAAAGATTATTTTCGGTAAATATTTTGCAGTAGCGACTGTCTTTTTGGTGGTCGTAGCAGTGCTGATGATCTATCCGCTGATCCTTTCAAGCTATGGGGAGGTTTCCTTCCGTACGGCTTATGTGGGTATTCTGGGCTTTGCTCTTCTGGGTCTGACGCTGCTGGCATTGGGAACTTTTATTTCTACGTGCCTGGAAAATCAGGTAATTGCAGCGGTAGTTTCCTTTTTCTCAGTTTTGCTGTTGTATTTTATATCGGATATTGCCAGTATGTTTCCGTCAAGCAACCGCAGCGCGATTTTAATTTTAAGCGTATTGCTGCTTCTGGTGTGTCTGCTGGTGTATTGGATGTTACGGAATATTATAGTAGCGTCGGCAATTTTTGTAATAGGGGAAGCCGCCCTGATATTGGTATACAAGCTCCATCAGAGCTTTTTTGACGGGATTGTGGTAAAGATATTTTCCTGGCTTTCGGTGATGGATCGTTATCAGACGTTTATGAATAATTCTCTGGATTTATCTTCCGTTATCTATTTGTTAAGCTTTACCTATTTGTTCCTGTTTTTGAGTATACAATCAATTAAAAAGAGAAGATGGAGGTAAGTCATGAAACAGAATTTGAATTCTTCTTTTTCCAGCCGGCATTTCCGTAACGGTGCCTACAGCTCTGCCGTAACCGTGATTGTCCTGGTGGTGCTTCTGGTTGTCAATATGCTGATTAGTAAGCTGGATTTAAAAATTGATATCTCGGATGCGGGATATTTTACGATGAGTGATACGACAAAGGACTTTTTAAAAAATCTGCAGCACGATATCAAGATTTATTATCTGGTATCTGAGGGCAGGGAAGATACAATGATCAAGGATATGGTGGACAAGTATGACAGCGCCAGCAGTCATATTTCCGTGGAAATACGGGATTTTGAGTTATATCCGAACTTTGTGTACCAATATGTCGATCAGGATACCGTAGTGTATCATAACAGTGTGATTATAGAGGATACCGTCAATGGACGGAGCAAATATGTTCCGTATTCCAAGCTGATTCAGACGACTTATAACCAGCAGACGATGCAGTCTTCTCTGACCGGCTATGATGTAGAGGGTCAGATTACTTCTGCTATCCAGTATGTTACCTCGGAAAATCTGCCTAAGGTATATATGACGGAGGGACATGGAGAAGCAGAACTGAGTAGTTATGCTACAGAATATTTAAACAAACAGAACATTGAAATGGAAAAGCTGGAAACCTTGACGATGGAAGCAGTGCCGGAAGACTGTCAGGCGTTGATTATCGTAGGCGGAAACAAGGATTTTACGGAGAGCGAGGTAGAAAAAATCCAGGAATATCTGACCGCAGGCGGTAAGGCAGTGTTTTATTTAGACTATGCGGTGGACGACAGGGCAAATCTGAAAAAGCTGATGGAGCATTACGGGATTACGATTCAGGAAGGAATCGTACTGGAAGGAGATTCCAAGCATATGATGAACGATGCGCCGTTTATGATTGTACCGGATACCCAGGAGCATGAGCTGACAGAGAACTGCCAGAAGGATAAAAAATATGTCGTTAGTTATATGCCGGTAGGAGTGACGGCAGACAGCGATATCCGAGGCAGCGTAGAGCGGACGCCGCTTTTGATGACCTCAGACAGTTCCTTTTCCAAAATAAATTTAGAGGAAGGAACGTTTGCCAAAGAGGAAGGCGATCTGGACGGACCGTTCTGTCTGGGTGTGGCTGTAACAGAGGATTATAATGATGTAACGACAAAGCTGGTAGTCTATAGCAGTTCGGCTCTGTTAAACGATACGTTTATGGGAGTCAGCAGTGTCGGCAACGCGACTCTCTTTATGGATACCTTAAACTGGGTGACAGAGCGTCAGGATACCGTATTGTCGATTCCATCCAAAGAATTTTCTCAAAAATACCTGACGCTGACTTCCGCAGAGGCAAACCGTCTGACCATCCTCTTGGTAGTGCTTCTGCCATTGGCGATTGTGATCTGCGGCGGCGTGGTATGGTTTAAGAGGAGGCAGAAATAATGGCAGGTGGCAAAAAGAAAAAGACGAAAAATCTGTTGCTTTTGGTCGGACTGCTGATTGTGGCTGTAGGAGCCTATGCAGTGATTGCCCTCTGGCCGAAAAAGGAGCCGAAAGAAGTAAACTCTGGTACAAACGAACGGACAACCTTGGTGGAGCTGGATTCCGAGAAGGTAGTGAAGCTGGAATATCAGGGACAGAACAGCAGTATGACACTGGTAAAGGAGGAAGATACCTGGTACCGGGAGGATGACCGGGAGTTTCCGGTCAATCAGGCGTATGCCAATGCGATGGTAAACGTAGCGGCAGGACTTTCTGCCAGCAAGACGATCAACGAGACGCCGGATTCGCTTGGAGACTATGGACTTGATACTCCGACGGTCTGGGTACGTCTGACGGATTCGGACGGAACGACTGCGGAGGTAAAGGCAGGAATGAAATCTCCGGCGGGAGACGGTTGCTATGTGGTAGTAGACGACAGTCAAATCGTCTATCTGGCGACTGCTTCTTTGCTGACGCAGTTTCAATATACGGAAAACCAGATGATTGCCAAACATTCCACTCCGTCGATTGCACCGGAAAAGATCACAAAGATTTTACTAGAGAAGCCGGAAGGGACGTTGGAGCTGTCTTTAGAGCCAGGAAACGAGATGGATACGACCGGCTATAATCCATGGCTGGTGAAACAGGGCTTTGCGGAAGTCATGCCAGGCAATTCCGATACCATTCAGGTGTTGGTAGATAATTATGCCAGTTTTCCGTTGGGGGATTGCGTGGAGTATAGCTGCAGCAACCCGGAGCAGTACGGCTTAAAAGAGCCTGCGGCATCGTTGAACCTGATTTATTATGAGGACGAAGAAACCGGGGAGACAGATGAAGAGACCGGGGAGGCGATTACCGAACAAAAGTATTATAACTTTGGTCTTAAAGTCGGCGGGAAGGATGAAAGCGGGAACTACTACGTACAGCTAGACGGTACGGAATCTGTTTACCAGATGGCGGCAGAAACCGTAGATGCGATGATTGATCTGAAAGCCTATGATTATGTTTCCAGGCTTCCAGGCTTAGTCAATATTTCCCAGGTCGATCGAATTACCATTGAATATGGCAGTACAAAGCATGAAATGAGGCTTGAACGCCATATGGAAACGACTACCGATTCCGAGGGAGAAGAAACCGAAGAGGAAGTGATTCAGTATTTCCTGGAGGAAAAGGAAGTAGAAAAATCCGACTTTTCCGCTTCGTACCAAAAGATGATCGGAGTGGCAATAGACGGTTTGGTAGACGACGAGATAGTAGCCGAGAATTCGGACGTGCCGGTACTGACGATGACCTTTGACCGGACGGGCGCCGGGTTAGCGCCGGTGGTTACACAGTTTTATACGTATAACGAAAACTTTAACCGCATCAGCGTAGACGGTATCAGCTTCTTCCGGGTAAACATCCGGGATGTAGAATCCTTGATTGAAATGTTTGAAGAATTGTTTGCCGAATAACAAAATCCAGCCATATTGTGATAAAAAAATATGGCTGGATTCTTCTTATCTTATCTTCTTTTTTGGCAGGTTGCTACATAAAATAGGACAGGTAATTTCAAACCAAAGGGACAAAAAAGAAAGGGGAGGGTGCGCTTTGAAAACGAGCCTGAAAAAAAGATGGGCCTTGATCGGAATATGCGTCTTGATTTTACTGGTTTTGTTTGGGCGAGGCGTGATGCGAAAGCTGGGAGAACGGGACGAGGGGCGTAAAAGCCCGGATAAGATCACTTCTGCCAACGGGTTTCATCAAATCGAGAATCCTGATAAAACAGAAGAGGATAGTTCCGAGGCGATACCGTCCGAAGGTGTGATCAAAAACGCCTGGATTTGTTCAGCCAGCGGACATGCCATTCGCTTTTTAAGCGCAGAGGGAGAACAGGAACTGCCACTGGAAGCCGCTCTGGAGGAAGAGCAGAAAGAGGTGGTAGCGGATTTGTATATCCGAAATGAGACGGTTTACCGGATATCCTTAAAGCCGGAGCGGATTAGCGGAAAGGTATTGCTGCTAGACGAAGAGGCGGGAGTATTGGAGCTAGAAGAGTATGATACGTTAAGCCTGGACGAAGAGGTAGCCGTTTATGATTTGCGGGGAACAGGTGACGGGGTGACGATAGGGAATCTAAGTCAGATTGTCCTAGGCTATGCTGCTGCCGATTATGTGGTGGCAGACGGGATCGTCTGCGCCGTGCTGGTTTGTCATGAAGTTATTCCGGAACAAATCCGTGTCCTGATTAAAACCACCGGTTATGAAGAGGTTTACCATGATACGATTGAAATTCAGCTTTTGGGTGCCGGAACGGCGCAATACGACTTAGCTTCAGACGGAGTGGACAAGGTGGCAGAAAGCAGCCAAAAGAACCTGAAAAAAGGTACGATATTAAAGTTTCGTCCGGATTGTAAATATTTACAGGGCGGACGGTGTGTTCTGACGGCAAAAAAGGGAATCCAGGTAGCGTCGGTAGAACGAGGAAGCACCTCTCGCAATCCGGTTTACTCTGGTCGTCTGGAAATCTTGCAGACGGACAAGGGGCTGCTTTTGATCAATGAGGTGGATTTGGAGGAGTATGTCAGGGGCGTACTGCCAAGCGAAATGCCGGCTACTTTTCCGGAAGAGGCTTTGCAGGTACAGGCGGTATGCGCCAGAAGCTACGCCTGCCGCCAGTTGCTAGAAGGCGGCTGCCGCCAATATGGCGCGCATGTGGATGACAGTACCTCATACCAGGTCTATCAGAACGCCGAAGGGGATAAGAAAACCGATCAAGCAGTTCAAAACACCGAAGGGCAAATCCTGACATGGGAGGGAGAAGCGGCTCTGACTGCTTACTTTTCTACTTCATGCGGGATGAGTTCTCCTGCCGACCGGGTTTGGCTGGGAATGGAGGAGGTGCCGTATCTGGTCGGAGCCTGGCAGGGAGAGGGATGGCCGACCAGCATATGGGGGGAGAAGGAAGAAGCTCCCGAACAATTAGATTTGTCATCGGAGGAGACTTTTCGGGCTTTTTTACTGGAGGAAGAGGGAGCTTACGAGACAGAGATAAGCTGGTATCGTTGGAAAACGGATATTTCTGCCGAACATTTGAAACGAAATATCGATAATACGTTGCTTTCCTGTTACCGGGCATCACCAGGAATGATCCTTACCTGGCAGGACGGAGCATTTACCAGTATCCCGGTTGATACGGTCGGTGTGGTAGAGGAAATCCATGTTTTACAGCGGGAAAAGGAGGGGCTGGTGACGGCGTTGGAAATCGTCGGAGATCAAAATCGTATTCAAATATACGGGGAATACAACATCCGCCAGGTGCTGGCTCCGTGTTACGATACCATTGTACGGAAGGACGGCAGTGAACTTTCCGGGAATACCTTGCTGCCAAGCGCCTATTTGCTGATTGAGGAAGAACGGGAAGGCGACAGGCTGTCCGGGATTACGATTCGGGGCGGCGGCTACGGGCATGGCGTCGGAATGAGCCAGTATGGGGCAAAGGTGCTGGCAGAAGCAGGGATGGAATACCAAAAAATTCTGTCCCATTATTATCCAGGGACAGAATTAGAGTTTTTATATCAGGTGAAAGAATAGCTTTGTCTTTAGCGCTTTCTCTGCTGGAGCAGACCAGGGAAAAGCTGCTGGGCAAGCGTGTTGATTTCCGCTCCAATAAAAAGAATATACATGCAGAAATAAAGCCAAAGCATTAAAAGAACAATGGCAGTCAGACTTCCGTACATATAGGAAAAATTAGAAAGATGTTCAATGTAAAAAGAATAAGCAAAGGAAAACAGCATCCAGCCGCAAGCCGTAACAATAGCGCCCGGAAGTTCCGCTAAGGCTCTCGTTTTTCGGTTTGGAATCAGGCTGTAAAGCGCCCAGAAAAAGAGAATCAGCAAAACTAAGGTAAAGACGGTACGTCCGTTGATCACCATAAAAATATAGCGCATCATATCCGGAAAATGCCCGATACACCACGCATAGATGGTATTGCCAAAAACCAGAAGCCCCAAGGTTAAAATCAAAATAATCGCAAAGATCAGCGTATAAAAAGTCGCCATGATCCGAAGCTTTAAATAGTGCCTTGTCTCATGAATATGATAGACCGAATTGAGACCACGGATAATTGCCAGTACGCCGCGGGAAGCCGACCAGAGCGCCGTGAGCGCCGTAATGGAAAGAACCGTTCCGCTGGAATTCTGGTACAATTCGGTAATAATATTTTGAATCAGTTGGCTGATGACATCCGGAAAGGCAGGTTCAATAAAGCCTCTGAGATCCGCCTCTGTAAAAGGAAGAAAGCGGATTAAGGCTAACAGGAACATGATAAACGGAAAAAAGGAAATCAAAATAAAGAGGGCAGACTGCCCGGAATAAGCAGGGACATCATCTTCCCCGATTTTGCGACTGAACTGGTTGAACTGTCGGATAAAAGATAGTACTTTACTCATGATAGCTGCCCTCCTGGTTCCTTTTTATGATATGACATAGATCCGATATCACAATATACGCGGCAGGAAGGAAGTCCTATACCCATGCACGCCTTGTCCATATAAATAGTTTCCTAAACCATGTTGGAATATGTCTAGTGTAACACAATCAAATGGAAAATACAAAGCCTTTTGATCTTAGATAGGAAAAGATCGCTATAAAAATTAAAAAATCGAGAAAAAAAGAGTATAAGGAAGAAATAATGAGATAAAATTAGAATAGAATAAAAAATAAAGGAAAAACGAAACCAGGATAAGTTGCATATTGATGGGGAATCCGTTAATATAGAACCATGCGTTAGCACTCGATATGAATGAGTGCTAACAGAAATCAAACAAGAGCGAGAATGGTAAGGAGGAATTATTTATGAAGCTAGTACCGTTAGGAGACAGAGTGGTATTACAGCAGATTGCAGCAGAAGAAACAACCAAATCCGGAATCGTGCTTCCAGGACAGGCGCAGGAAAAGCCACAGCAGGCAGAAGTAGTTGCAGTAGGTCCAGGCGGCGTAATCGACGGAAAAGAAATAACCATGCAGGTGAAAGTCGGCGATAAGGTAATTTACTCCAAATATTCCGGAACCGACGTAAAACTGGAGAAGGAAGAGTACATTATTGTAAAACAGAGTGATATTTTAGCCGTTGTAGAAGAGTAAAAACGGAACTCAAAAACAGCCTTGGAACGAAGGCGCCCCTGGGAGGAATTTACGACACGCTGCTTTGCGGCGGAAATTCTCTTCCCTTAAAGGGGGGGGGTGAAGCCGAGCTATGCTCGACTCGAAGAGGAAAGGCGGAACTCATAAAAACAGCCTTGGAACGAAGGCGCCCCTGGGAGGAATTTACGACGCGCTGCTTTGCGGCGGAAATTCTCTCCCTTTTAAAGGGGTGCCGAAGAGGAAAGGCGGAACTCATAATAGGAGGAATTTAGTTATGGCAAAGGAAATTAAGTATGGCGTAGAAGCCAGAAAAGCATTAGAGTCTGGTGTCAACCAGTTAGCAGATACGGTAAGTGTTACGTTAGGACCAAAGGGACGGAACGTTGTACTGGATAAGTCTTTCGGCGCACCGCTTATCACCAACGACGGTGTTACCATCGCAAAGGAAATCGAGTTAGAGGACGCATTTGAAAATATGGGCGCTCAGCTTGTAAAGGAAGTGGCTACTAAGACAAACGACGTAGCAGGTGATGGTACAACAACCGCTACCGTATTGGCTCAGGCAATGATCAACGAAGGAATGAAGAACCTAGCGGCAGGCGCAAACCCAATCATTTTAAGAAAGGGTATGAAGAAGGCTACAGATATCGCAGTAGAAGCGATTGCCAAGATGAGTTCTAAGGTAAACGGCAAGGAGCATATTGCCAGAGTAGCAGCCATTTCCGCAGGAGATGATACAGTAGGGCAGATGGTAGCAGATGCTATGGAAAAGGTAACAGGCGACGGTGTCATTACCATTGAAGAATCCAAGACAATGAAAACCGAACTGGATTTGGTAGAAGGTATGCAGTTTGACCGCGGTTATGTATCCGCATATATGGCTACAGATATGGATAAGATGGAAGCCAACCTGGAAAATCCATATATCCTGATTACCGACAAGAAGATTTCCAACATTCAGGATTTACTTCCGGTATTAGAGCAGATTGTACAGTCCGGCGCAAGACTTTTGATTATTGCAGAGGACGTAGAGGGTGAGGCACTGACTACCCTGGTTATCAACAAGTTACGCGGAACGTTCAATGTAGTAGCAGTGAAGGCTCCTGGCTATGGTGACAGAAGAAAGGCAATGTTACAGGATATCGCTGTTCTGACAGGCGGTACGGTTATCTCCGATGAGGTTGGTCTGGAATTAAAAGATACTACAATGGCTGATTTAGGACGCGCGAAGTCCGTAAAGGTACAAAAGGAAAATACCATCATTGTAGACGGCGAAGGAGACAAAGAAGCGATCGCTTCCAGAGTAGCTCAGATTCGCGCTCAGATCGAGGAAACGACTTCTGAATTTGACCGTGAGAAGCTGCAGGAGCGTTTGGCAAAGCTGGCAGGCGGCGTAGCAGTAATCCGTGTAGGCGCTGCTACCGAAACGGAAATGAAGGAAAACAAGCTACGGATGGAAGACGCTCTGGCTGCTACCAAGGCTGCCGTAGAAGAAGGCATTATCGCAGGCGGCGGTTCCGCTTATATCCATGCCAGCAAGGAAGTGGCAGAACTGGCTTCTACTCTGGAAGGAGACGAGAAGACAGGCGCTAATATCATCCTGAAAGCTTTGGAATCTCCATTGTTTAAGATTGCAGCAAACGCCGGAATGGAAGGCGCTGTGATTATCAATAAAGTACGCGAAATGGAACCAGGCATGGGCTATGATGTATTGGCAGAGGCTTATGTAAATATGGTAGATACCGGAATCCTGGATCCGGTAAAGGTAACAAGAAGCGCCCTGCAAAATGCAACCAGTGTAGCTTCTACGTTACTGACCACCGAATCTGTGGTAGCTAATATCAAAGAAGAAACCCCGGCGATGCCAGCAGGCGCTGGAGCCGGAATGGGTATGATGTAAGATATTTTTATCAGAAATATAAAAAGGGAGGCAGATGGATACAAAGTCCATTTGCCTCCTTTTTTTGCATCAATCACAATCAGAGGTTTAAATTTTAGTTAATTTATATTTCTATATTCTTCCAGAAGTTGTTTTTGGAAGGCAGCGTCAGTAGCTGCATGCTCTAAATCCTCATAACGTTTCTGCTGTATCAACCAACTGTTTAACTGGTTAATCTGTTTTCGCTCCAACTCCATGCCGCGCTCTTTTCCGCGTTCCTCTGCTTCTAATATTAACTGATTATAGTCTAAAACTGCCTTTTCTCTGGCTTCATATTCCAAGCGTTTCTGCTTATCCTGACTAATAATCTGCAGTTGCTGATAGGCACTTTGGATATAGGTATTTTTCGTTGCTAGCATATCAAATTCCTCCTTCCGTTCCGCATTGATAAAGTTAGCCCATAAAAGTAGAGGATTTTCTTTTTTTAAATCTTCCGGAAGTTTTGAAAACTTAGAAAGTTTAGGAAGTTCTATGACATGGAACTCCATTTTGTCGGTATATAAGGTATGTCTGGTATCCTCCAGAAGATGGAAACAGGAATAAAACTCCTCCGTGTCCCAAAATAGTTTAAAATCCAGGATACTGATACTGACACATTTCTTAAAAACCGAGTAGTTTTGCCCAGGAACGATCTGATCGGCATACATTTTGGAGAGATAAAACAGAGCGCGATCAGACCAGGCCAGAAGTTCTGCCAACTGAATTTCAATATCGATTTCTGTATTGTCATTCATCAGAATCCGGACATCCAAAATCCCCTGCTTGTCATCGGCATAAGTTTTACTGAGAAATGTATTTAAAATTGTGGTTTTCTGGATATCGGTGGGATCGAGCTTTAAGACAGCAGACAGAAAGCCAATCCGGGCGTTTTCGTTTCGCATGATTTCTTTAAAAGCAAAATCAATTTTAGGTTTCATTAGAAAGGTTGACATGCTTACCTTCTTTGTTCTGTCTGGGGTGTTTTTGACTTTTGATAGGGATAGTATAGCAGGAGCCAAGGGGGATTGCAAGCAAAAAGCAAAGTTTCGCTTATGCGTTTGTTTTGTTAAAGACTTTTGTCTGTATTGACGCTGCCTGTAAGAACCAGTATACTAATAGAAAAGAATACGTTTGATATAAACAATATAAGAAAGGAAGAGGAAAAATGGAACGTACGATTAAAGTAACAGGAAAAGGGAAGCTTTCGGTAAAGCCAGATACAACGAGACTGCTTTTGACGGTGGAGGGGACAGAACTAGAGTATGAGCAGGCATTGGAGCGTTCTGCCAAGCAGACAAAAAGCATTCGGTCGGGACTGGCAGGGCTGGGATTTGCAGAGGATGATTTAAAAACGGTTTCTTTCCAGGTAGATACCAAATATGAGGGCTATCAGGATGAGACAGGTAAATGGAAGCAGCAGTTTTTAGGATATCAGTTTTCTCATAGTATGAAGCTGGAATTTCCTATGGATAACGAACGGCTTGGAAGTATTTTAGCTATGCTGGTACAAAGCCAGGCGGCACCGGAATTTCACATTCAGTATACCATAAAGGAAGCAGAAGAAGTGAAAAGGGAAGTGTTAAAAAGAGCCGTAGCAGATTCCAAAGAGAAAGCGGAGATAATGGCAGAAGCGGCAGGGGTAACATTAGGACAGCTTTTGAACATGGACTATTCCTGGAGAGAAAAGGAACTGACCGTTGTTTCCTCCGATCGGATGGCAAAACCGCGGATGTTAGCAGGAAATGCGCCGGCAACAGCATATACCTTGGATATGGAACCGGAGGATATTGAGGCGACGGATGTCGTGACAGTGTTATGGGAAATAAAATAACGGAGAAGATTGAATAAAGAGAAAACAGAAGATAAAACAGGGAAGGGAGAAAAAAGAAGAGAAAAAGGAAAGGGAAAAAATGAAAAAAAAAAACGGGATCGGGTCGTTACTGGCTGAAGCCGGAAGAGGATTTTAGTCGGAGCGGAGTCGTTCTTGCAGCAGAGCGGGATCGAAGCAAATTAAGCAGCCGTATTGTCAGTAACGGGCTTTGCCACGAATCTTTTTTCAGACGGCTGGAGCAGGGTCTGGTAGGCTGTGAAAAGGTATTGGCAAACGCTCTTTTAGAAAGAATGGGCGTATCACCTTCTCGAATGTTGTTTTATCTCAATCTGTGGGAAGAAGAATATCTTTTGACAAGAGAGCATTGGATACGGGCAATTCATGAGAAAAATTGGATGGAAGCGGAATACTGTCAGAGGCAGTATCAGGAGCAGACACAGTGTTTCCATGATCTGCATCGGCAGTTTTCCCTGCTGATTGGTACGGCATACGGCTGGGAACGGTATAGGAACGAAGAACAGCCGGAGCTAAAGACACTTCAAAAAGTATGGTTAAAGACGCTGAACCAGGCGTGGGAAATTACAAAAAAGGGATATCTGCTGATAGAAGAAAAGAAGGAAAAACAGCCGGAACAGATGACCTTTCAGGAAGTATTTATCAAAAGTCTGTACCTGCGTATTCGAGAAGAAGTCGGTACAGATCCGGAAGTGTTTCATGGATATTTCCAAGTACTTCGCTATTTGGAACAACAGGTGGACGCAAGGGATCGGCTGCTTCTTTACCCACAGATGGTGATTCGGGTGCTGGCAGTATATTATAAAATTCCGTCTGTCAGGGCAGAACAGGAAGCAGAAACAAAGGAGCTTTTAGAAAACTGTCTGGAATTTTTAAAAAGGGAGGGCGGATTTTGTCAGCTTCCAGAGCTGTTTGCAGAAAAAATAAGCCGTCTGGAAGAGGAGTATGAGGGAGAGCTGCCGCCTCGTCTTCAAAAAAAGGTGGCTGAAATGAAAGGGATGTCGAAGCATATTCATTGGCTTTATCAGGAATTTCAGGAACCCTATCCAGGCTGGTGTTCATCTTTTTTTTTCAGCATGGAGGAAGTGTATTGTACTCATGCCATTATCTCGGGCAGAAGAAAAGGCTATGGCTGGGATTGGGGAGAGTTGTCAGACGATGTTTGCAGTGAAAAGGAAGTAGAGCGAATTGAAAAAAAGCAAGTTAATCCCCGGATGAGTACTTTTCAGGAGCTGGCGAAAAAGCTTCGCTTTCCAAGTGGGAATGGGACATTGGCGAATCAGGTCGGCGATCCGGCACTGTGTCATGTGATGTGGGAGATTTCCAGTCAGACGA
>CAJUFW010000056.1 GCA_910585655.1 uncultured Lachnospiraceae bacterium | reverse complement strand
GCGCATGGAAGATGTTGCCGTTCGGCAACCGCGCTCGGCGCGAGAATTCCACTTTTTGAAAGTTAAAGCGACCCGCCGCAGGAGGAGAACCCTGCTTGTCGGCAGGCATTTGCAGACGATGGAAATTAAGAAAGGAGATTATAGAAATGAAAGTTACGCTAAAGGATGGTTCTATAAAGGAATATACACAGCCAATGAGCATTGTGGACATTGCCAAGGATATCAGCGAGGGGCTGGCAAGAGTGGCTTGCGCAGGAGAAATAAACGGTGAGGTCAAGGATTTAAGAACCGTGATCGAAGAGGACTGCACCTTGGCAATTCTTACTTTTGAGGACGAGGGCGGAAGAGCTGCTTACCGGCATACGGCGTCTCATGTATTGGCAGAGGCGGTCAAGCGTCTCTACCCGAATGCCAAGCTGGCGATCGGTCCGTCGATAGACACTGGATTCTACTATGATTTTGACTGCGAATCCTTTGACCGGGCGGCTTTGGATGAGATCGAAAAAGAGATGAAAAAGGTGATCAAAGAAGGCGCAGTGTTGGAGCGTTTTACTCTTCCAAGAGAAGAGGCGATCCGGTTTATGGAGGAGCGGCAGGAGCCGTACAAGGTGGAACTGATTGAAGATCTGCCGGAGGACGCAGAGATTTCGTTTTACCGCCAGGGTGACTATGTGGATCTGTGTGCAGGTCCGCATCTGATGAGTACGAAGCAGATCAAGGCGTTTAAGCTGATTTCCTCTTCCGGAGCATATTGGAGAGGCAGCGAAAAGAACAAGATGCTGACTCGTGTCTATGGAACCGCTTATACCAAAAATGCGGATCTGGAAGCATATTTGGCTCATTTAGAGGATATCAAAAAGCGGGATCACAACAAGCTTGGACGGGAAATGGAATTGTTTACAACGGTAGATGTGATTGGGCAGGGGCTGCCGCTGCTGATGCCAAAGGGAGTAAAGATGATTCAGACTTTGCAGCGTTGGATTGAGGACGAAGAGGAACGCCGCGGCTATGTCAGAACCAAGACTCCTCTGATGGCAAAGAGCGATTTGTATAAAATGTCCGGTCACTGGGATCACTACAAAGAAGGAATGTTTGTACTGGGAGATGAGGAAAAGGACAAGGAAGTGTTTGCGCTGCGTCCGATGACCTGCCCGTTCCAGTATTATGTTTATAAGGCAAGCCAGAAAAGCTACCGGGATCTGCCGCTGCGCTACGGCGAGACTTCTACTCTGTTCCGAAACGAAGATTCCGGAGAAATGCACGGTCTGACCAGAGTACGTCAGTTTACCATTTCCGAGGGGCATTTGATTGTCCGCCCGGATCAGATGGTCGAGGAATTTAAGGGCTGTATCGCCTTGGCACAGTATTGCCTGCAGACGTTAGGATTGGAAGAGGACGTTACCTACCATTTGTCCAAATGGGATCCGGAGAATTCCGAAAAGTACATTGGAGAACCGGAGGTCTGGAACGAGACAGAGCAGCATATTCGGGAAGTATTGACAGAACTGGGAATTCCGTTTACCGAGGATATAGGTGAGGCAGCTTTTTACGGACCGAAAGTAGATATCAACGCCAAAAATGTCTATGGTAAAGAGGATACGATGATTACCATTCAATGGGACGCGCTGTTAGCCGAGCAGTTTGATATGTACTATATAGACGAAAACGGCGATAAAATCCGCCCATACATCATCCATCGTACCAGTATGGGCTGCTATGAACGGACGTTGGCATGGCTGATTGAAAAATATGCCGGGCTGTTCCCAACCTGGCTCTGCCCGGAACAGGTACGAGTGCTTCCGATTTCTGACAAATATCAGGCATATGCCGATCAGGTAGAGGCAGAGTTATACAAGAATGGTCTGAATGTGACCGTCGATCACCGTTCGGAAAAGCTGGGCTATAAGATCCGGGAAGCCAGACTGGCGAAAGTACCATATTTGCTGGTGGTCGGAGAAAAGGAGCAGGCGGAAGGGCTAGTATCAGTACGAAGCCGTTATAAGGGAGACGAAGGACAGAGAGTCTTAAAGGACTTTATCGCGGATATCTGCGAAGAGATCCGGACGAAGGAAATCCGGAAAATCGAAGTAGAAGAAGAAAAATAAAAAGAGAAGAAAGAAACAGCAAAAACAAGCCGTATCAGGCGGCAGAATGGAGGATAAGATGTCTGCATTAACCGTTCGTTTTTTAAAGTATGTGTCCTTTGATACCGAATCTGCAGAGGAACAGGAACAGGTCCCAAGCACCGAAAAGCAGTTTCGTTTAGCAGAGCATTTGGTGGAGGAACTGAAAAAAATCGGCGCCCAGGACGTAGAGTTGACGGAACATTGCTATGTGTACGCGACGATTCCGGCTACAATCGAGAAAGAGGTTCCGGTATTAGGTTTTGTAGCTCATATGGATACGTCTCCGGCTCTCTCCGGAAAGGACGTCCGTCCGCGAATCATTGAGAACTACGATGGAGAAGACATTGTGCTGAATGAGGAAAAGCACATTGTATTAAGCCCGAAGGAGTTTACGGAGCTGCCGGAGTATAAGGGACAGACGTTGATTGTAACAGATGGGACGACCTTGCTGGGAGCAGACGACAAAGCCGGAGTGGCAGAAATCATGACACTGGCAGAGGAATTACTTTCCCACCCGGAACGACCGCATGGAAAAATCCGGATTGGCTTTACGCCGGACGAAGAGGTAGGTCGTGGGGTTGATTTCTTCGATGTGGAAAAATTCGGCGCAGATTATGCCTATACGATTGACGGCGGCGCTTTGGGCGGTCTGGACTATGAGAATTTCAATGCTGCCAGCGGAAAGGTAAAAGTACATGGATTGAGCATTCATCCAGGCAGCGCCAAAGATAAAATGGTCAATGCGCTGTTGATAGGGATGGAATTCCACTCGATGCTTCCGGTGTTCCAGAATCCGATTTGCACAGACGGTTATGAGGGATTTTTCCATCTGGATCGGATGTCCGGTATGGTAGAGGAAGCGGAGTTAAATTATATCATCCGGGACCATGACAGAGAGAAATTTGAAGAAAAGAAGCGGATATTTGCAGCCTGCGGCAGCTTTTTAAATGAAAAGTACGGCGCCGGCACGGTGGAAACGATTGTCGAGGACAATTACTATAATATGAAAGAAAAGATAGAGCCGAATATGCACTTGATTGATAACGCGATGAAAGCGATGAAGGATCTGGGGATTCAGCCGTTTATTTCTCCAATCCGCGGCGGTACGGACGGAGCAAGACTGTCTTATATGGGGCTTCCTTGTCCGAATCTGTGTACCGGCGGGCATAACTGTCATGGGAAGTTTGAGTATGCCGTGGTGGAGTCGATGGAAAAAGTCGTGGAGCTGCTGCATAAAATAGTAGAAATTTACAGTACAGAGACAGGGGAACATGCGGTATGACGCAGAATGGAACAACGGGGACGGCGCAGTATGAAGCGCTGCGGAAGCAGCATCCGACCTTTTATTATCGAAGCTGGAAGGCAGAGAAAACGGAAGACGGACTGCATATCACCTATTGCTTTGAAATACCAGGGCTGGCTACCTTTCAGCCGGAGTGGACGTTTCCGCTAAAAGCAGAAAAGGAGTGGAAAGACGCTTTAAAACCGGGGCAGGGAAAGATGGAAAAATTGATTTTTTCTCTGGGTCTGGTGGAATTGATCAGTTACTGGAAAACCTGCTGCCCGCCAAATGTCGTTATTGAGGCGGGGTATTTGACGGCAGAGCAAAGACAGTGGTGGAAAGAACAGTATTATTACGGGCTGGGAGAATTTTTCTATACCAATGGAATATCGTTAGATCCAGAAGGGTTTATGAACCTAGAAAACGGTAAGACAGAATATGAAGGGTATAATAACTCTACAGATGTAGAACAAGAAACGGAAAACCTGGACGGTTATCTGATTCCAGTCGGCGGCGGAAAGGATTCTTCTGTCACGATGGATTTACTGCGGGAGTATCAGGAGAAAAGCGTTTGCTATATGATCAATGGCAGAGGCGCGACGTTGGAGTCGGCAAAGGCGGCTGGATTTGACGAGGATCGTATCTTGATAGCAAAACGGACACTGGCTCCGGAGATGCTGGAACTAAACCGTTTGGGCTATCTGAACGGGCATACGCCGTTTTCGGCGATTGTAGCATTTTCCTCTGTGTTAGCGGCGTATTTGTACGATCTGCGATACGTAGCGCTTTCTAACGAGGCAAGCGCCAATGAAAGCACGGTGGCAGGAAGTACGGTCAACCATCAATATTCCAAAAGCTTTAAGTTTGAGGAGGATTTCCATCAATACGAGGAAACTTATATCAGCAGCGGCGTCCTGTATTTCAGTTTGCTGCGTCCGTGGAGCGAATATCAGATTGCAGCTTATTTTTCCAGACTGGAACAGTATCATCCGGTATTTAAGAGCTGTAACGTAGGGAGCAAGCAGGATATTTGGTGCGGGCATTGCCCGAAGTGCCTGTTCGTCTATTTGATTTTGTCGCCGTTTTTAAGACCGGAAGCCCTGCAGAAGATATTTGGGCGGGATATGTTGGCAGATCAGGAGATGCTTCCACTGTTAGAGCAATTGATTGGCATTACCGAGGAAAAGCCGTTTGAATGTGTCGGCAGCCGGGATGAAATCAATACGGCTATCTGCGAAGCCATTGCTAAAATGAAAGAAGAAGGCTACGATCTGCCGCTTTTGTTCCGGCATTATCAGCAGACTGAGCAGTATCAGCAGTACCGAGAACGCTGTGAGGGAGAACAGAACCCTTACCGGCATTTTTATGAGGAAGAAAACCTGGTGCCAAAGCATTTGCAGGCACGGCTGCGGCAGATAGATTGGAGTGCAATCACATGGAAGCATTGATAGAGGAGCTAAAGCGGCGGATAAAGGGAAAGCGGGTATTGATTTTAGGCTTTGGCAGAGAGGGAAAAACAACATTTCGGAGGGTTTTAGAAGCAGGAGGGGCAGCGGAATTAGCGATTGCCGATTTGCGGGAGCTTTTAGAGGAAGAGCGGCGCGGAATACAAGATGAAGCGAGGCGGATTCAGGCGGCTTCTTCGGAGACGGCGTTGCCTTCCTTACCGGAAATTGTTTTTTGGACAGGAAAAAACTATCAGAGCCGGATTGCCGAGTATGACTTGGTGTTCCGCAGCCCCGGAATTGTGTTGGAGCAGGAGCCGGAACACTACGGGACGACGATTACCTCCCAGGCGGAACTCTTTTTGCAGGTATACCGGAAACAGGTGATCGGCATTACCGGAACAAAGGGGAAAAGTACCACAACGACTCTGTTGTACCATGTGCTAAAAGAAAACGGAATTCCGACGGTGCTGATGGGCAATATTGGGATACCAGCCTTTGACTGTTTGGAGGAATTGACCCCGGAGACGGTTGTCGTATTTGAATTTTCGTGTCATCAGCTTGAATACAATTCCTGTTCCCCACATCGAGCCGTTTATCTGAATTTGTTCGAGGAGCATTTAGACCACTATGGAACCGTGGAACGTTACCAGGCGGCGAAAGAAAATATTTACCGTCATCAGGAACCGGGAGATGTGTTGTACTGCGGCGTACAGGTGCTGCCGGAACAAGATTCCTGCGCGGGAACGGTAAAAACAGCGTATCCTTACGGAGAGCGTCCGGAGGAAGCAGAGGCGGCGATTTGGCTTACAGATCAGCTTATCCATTATCAGGAGGAGACTTGCCCGGTACCGGCAGATCGTACGCATTTGCTGGGACATCATAATTTATACGACATTGCAATTGTCTATGCTGTGGCGAGAGATCTTGGAGTGATACAAGAGGGCTTTTTGGCAGCGCTTCCAAGCTATCAGCCGCTTCCCCATCGTCTGGAATATGTTGGGACAGTAGAGGGAATCCGTTTTTACGATGATTCGATTTCAACGATTGGCGAGACGGCGATTCAGGCGTTGGATACGCTCTCCGATGCGGAAACGATACTTTTAGGCGGGATGGATCGAGGAATCGACTATGAGGATTTGATTCGGTATCTGGCGGCGGTGCGTCCGGTAAAGAACATTATTTTAATGGAGGCGACCGGAAAGCGGATCGCAGAGGAAATCCGTCAAAAGGAGCCGGATCTGGCTGACAGCGGACGGATACGGCTGGTAGAGCATTTGGAAGAGGCAGTAGAACTTGCCTTCAAACTGACAAAGCCAGGTGAGGCTTGTGTGCTTTCTCCGGCAGCCGCGAGCTATGGGATTTTTCGGGACTTTGAGGAACGGGGCAGGCGGTTTCAGGAGCTGGTGCGAGGAAGAGAGAAGAGGTAGAGAAAGAGAAACATTCGGAAGTTTTTGAGATGGAAACGAAACATAACTTCCGGATGTTTTTTAAAAGACTGGACAAGTTAAAAAAAATCAGATAAAATAAAAGTATCAGTATAGGGAGTATAAACGTTTTTGATAGGGAAGATATATGGGTAAAATAATAGTCGAAAAATTACAGGAGGATGTTCAGGAGGGGAGCTTTCATTGCGGGAATGGTAGTATTGAAAGGATGATTGAAGATTCTTATTTTGTGACACAACTCCAACATGCTTTTGCATTTAAAGTTTATGATGATAAAAATAATGTAATTGGATATTATATGATAACCTTTCGAGAAGCATGGTTAAGTGAGTTTACCCAGGAAGAAATTCGGGAATATTATAGTGAAAATTATTTTGGAAATAGTGATAATGGGAAAATACCAGTCATATATATAAGGTACATTGCGATTGATAAGGCTTTGCAAGGAAGAGGTTTAGGAACCTGGCTTTTGGGCTATATTATTGCAGAGGTTAAAAGACTGATAGAGAATAATTGGCCTGTTCGTTTGATTGTATTATCTGCATTAAAAGAACGATATGAGTGGTATTTGAAAAATGGATTTCAAGCAATACGAGAAGAAGATTTACAGAACCAGGAAGAAACAATTGAGATGTTTATGGATATGCTTCAGGAGAAACAATTATACAACTGAAGGAGGAGAGAAACATGTTAGAGAGAAACAAAGAACTGGTGCTGTCCCATGAGCAGTCTTTGCAGATATTACAAGGATTGCCAATTTCTAAGGAAGAAGCACTGAGAAGAAGAAATCAAATCATAGAAGATTTTCAGGAAAGCTGCCAGATAGAAAGAGAAAAAAATAGGACATGTATTGACATTCCTGATTGGGATTTATTATTTATTCAAGAGATAAAAACAGCACAACAAAATTTAGCAGAAACTATGGAAAAAAAGTTTTTTGATTACAGGAAAGATGAACAGATATCTATAATTTTTTCAGAGGGCAGAGAATATCTGCCAGAAAAAATAATGCCTGTTATGGAACAGGAGAAAAAAACAGAATATAATATGGAACTGGACAACATTCCTGCTGCAGCATAGGAGCAAAAATGAATAAGAGTAATTTTAGATTTTCGGATCCCATTTTATTAAAGTTTACCTTTGAAATCAATGAAAATTTTTTGGCAGAAGCAGAAAAAGAGTTTTATGTAGGGCAAAAGTTTCATGTTGAAGTAAGTCGAAACCCGTCAGAAGCTGGTTGTGCATCCGTAGTATTAAACTTGGAGTTAGGAGAGAAAACAGCAGATTGCCCATTTTTCCTTTCCATTGCAGAAGGGGCAAATTTTAGATGGGATAATGATAGTTATTCGGAAGAACAGCAAGAGAAACTATTGACTCAAAATGCTCCGGCACTGTTGCTGTCTTATATGAGACCACTGGTAGCAAGTGCCACAGCCGCTTCTCCTTACCCGGCTTATCATTTGCCATTTATTGATTTTACAAAGGAAGAATCATAGCAGATAAAGTAATTTCTTTCTTTTCCGCCTCTTGACAAACCGAAAATTTATGCTAAAATAGGGACATTGAGAAAGGCAGAGAAGGTGCAGAAGCAAATTGCTTCACAGACCATCCGATTCCGACAGAGAGAGGAAGCCACCGGCTGAAAGCTTCCTTAGGTTCAGGGGATGGTTGACGTTCACACCAGAGCCATACAGCTGAAGCTTTGTCCCGCAGGGGAAAGCAGAGTGGTAGGCAGTATCGTAGCTGCGCGTTAAGCAGAAAGGAGTGCCTGTAGGCTAAAGGACAGTAGTCCGGCAGACAGGAATCAGGGTGGTATCACGGAAGCAGAAGCGTTTCGTCCCTACGGGGAGGAGACGCTTTTTTGTATCATAGGAAAGTTCTCCAAACTTCCCTATGATACAAAAAGCCCTCCGGGCAGGATGCGCACTCGCGTGGTTTTTCTGCGGGAAAGAAAAAAGAGAAAGGTGAAGACGATGAAGGAAAAATTGAAAGGTATTATGTCTGCGGCGTTATCCCAGATAGCGGAATCTACAGATGTAGAAAGGCTTAATGCCGTAAAAGTAAACATTCTGGGAAAGAAAGGAGAGTTGACGGAGCTGCTAAAAGGAATGAGAGACGTCGTTCCGGAGGAGAGACCAAAGGTCGGGCAGCTTGTCAATGAAACAAGAGCGGCGATTGAAGCGAAGTTAGAGGAAAAGCTGGCGGAGCTGGCTGCCAAAAAGCGTGAGGAGCAGATCGCCAGGGAAACGATCGACGTAACACTTCCGGCGAAAAGACTGGTCAGAGGACATCGCCATCCAAATATCGTAGCACTTGATGAGGTAGAGCGAATTTTTGTCGGGATGGGTTATGAAGTGGTAGAGGGACCGGAAATCGAATATGATTATTATAACTTTGAGGCGTTAAACATTCCGGCGAATCATCCGGCTAAGGATGAGCAGGATACCTTTTATGTCAACGAAAAGATTGTGCTTCGGACACAGACTTCACCGGTTCAGGTGCGGGTAATGGAAAAGCGGAAGCCGCCGATTCGTATTGTTGCGCCGGGGCGTGTATTCCGTTCCGACGAAGTAGACGCGACGCATTCTCCATCGTTCCATCAGATTGAAGGATTGGTAATTGATAAAAATATTACGTTTGCAGATTTAAAAGGAACTTTGGCAGAATTTGCCAAGAAAGTCTTTGGCGAAGAAACAAAAGTGAAATTTCGTCCGCATCATTTCCCGTTTACCGAGCCAAGCGCCGAAATGGATGTAACTTGCTTTAAATGCGGCGGAACAGGCTGCCGGTTCTGTAAAGGTTCCGGCTGGATTGAGATTTTAGGCTGCGGAATGGTACATCCGAAGGTGCTGGAAATGAGTGGGATTGATCCGGAGGAATATTCCGGCTTTGCTTTTGGGGTGGGTCTGGAACGGATTGCCCTGCTGAAATATGAAATCGACGATATGCGCTTGTTGTATGAAAACGATGTTCGTTTTCTGAAACAGTTTTAATAAAATGTCAGGAAAATTGTCGGAACTGTTATATCAGATAGGATATGACACCCGCCACAAGAACGCTGGAGGCGTTCTTGAACAAAATAGCTATGAATTCAGTATAAAAGGAGTTTAAGAGATGAATACACCATTATCATGGATAAAAGCATATGTGCCGGATTTGGATGTGACACCGCAGGAATATACCGATGCGATGACCTTATCCGGGACAAAAGTAGAGGGCTATGAATGTCTGGATGCGGATCTGGACAAGATTATCGTAGGCAGAATTGAAAAGATTGAGCGTCATCCGGACGCGGATAAGCTGGTAGTCTGTCAGGTACAGATAAACGAAGAGGGAGAGACGGTTCAGATCGTAACCGGAGCGCCGAACGTGTTTGAAGGCGCCGTGATTCCGGTCGTTTTAGACGGCGGCAAGGTAGCCGGAGGACATGACGGAAGCAAGACGCCTGGCGGTATTAAGATTAAAAAGGGAAAGCTGCGCGGCATAGAGTCAAACGGTATGATGTGTTCGATTGAAGAGCTTGGATCTTCTAAAGATATGTATCCGGAGGCTCCGGAAGAAGGTATTTATATTTTTAATGAAGTACCGGAATATGCGGATTTAAAGCTGGGTTCGGATGCGATAGCCGCTCTGGGGCTGCGGGATACGGTATTTGAGTATGAAATTACATCGAACAGAGTGGATTGTTTTGGCGTACTGGGGATTGCCAGGGAGGCGGCTGCAACCTTCCGCAAAGAATTCGTACCTCCGCAGGTAGCTGAGGCAGGCAAGGTATATCAGAGTAAGAAAGCTTCTGATGACCAGTCTTCTGACTATATTAAAGTAGAAGTAAGAGATACAGATCTTTGCCCTCGTTATGTGGCAAGGATTGTGAAAAATATCCGTCTGGCGCCGTCCCCGATGTGGATGCAGCGTCGGCTGGCTGCCTGCGGTATCCGCCCAATCAACAACCTGGTGGATATTACAAACTATGTGATGGAGGAGTATTCTCAACCGATGCACGCTTATGATCTTTCTACGATTGCAGGCGATCCGGCAGACGGAGCGAACGGCTGTGAGCATAAGATTATTGTAGAACGTGCAAAAGACGGTGAAGTATTCCAGACCTTAGACGGGCAGGAGCGGAAGCTGGATTCCTCTATGCTATTAATTCGAGATGGGGAAAAGGCGGTAGGGATTGCCGGTATTATGGGCGGCGAGAATTCCAAAATTACCGATGAAGTAAAGACGATGCTTTTTGAGGCAGCTTGCTTTAACGGGACAAACATTCGTTTATCCGGGAAAAAGCTGGGGATGCGTACCGATGCAGCTGCCAAATTTGAAAAAGGACTTGATCCGAACACGGCGATGGAAGCGATGAACCGCGCTTGCCAGTTGATTGAGGAACTGGATGCCGGCGATGTGATAGAGGGCTGTGTGGACGTTTATCCGGAGGAAAGAAAGCCGATTCAGGTGAAATTTGATTTGGATGCCTGCAATCGCCTGCTGGGAACGGATATTTCCATGGAACAGACAAGAGAGTATTTTGGGCGGCTGGAACTGGAGCTAAACGAAGAGGGGAATCTGGTAACGGTGCCGACCTGGCGGCAGGATGTTTTGCGAAATGCGGATTTGGCAGAGGAAATCGCCCGTTTTTATGGCTATGATAATATCCCGACTACGTTGCCGACCGGAGAGGCGACTACCGGAGGACTTTCCTTTAAGCTGCGGATAGAGGAAATTGCCCGTAACGTAGCAGAACAGTACGGCTTCTGCGAAGGAATGAATTATTCGTTTGAAAGTCCGAAAGTATTTGAAAAGCTTTGTATTCCGGAAGGAGATGAGATGCGTCAGGCAGTGACGATTTTAAATCCGCTTGGCGAGGATTACAGTATTATGCGTACGATGTCGTTAAACGGAATTTTGAATTCCCTTTCTACAAACTACAATCGTAGAAATAAAAATGTTCGTCTGTTTGAGTTGGCGAATATTTATCTGCCAAAGGCTCTGCCGCTGACAGAGCTTCCGGAAGAGCGGATTCAGTTTACGCTTGGATTTTATGGAGATGGTGATTTCTTTGATATGAAAGGAGTCGTAGAAGAATTTCTGGAGCAGGCAGGCTTAAAAAGCCGTCTGACCTGCGACGCTGCATCTGGGAAACCATTTTTGCATCCGGGACGTCAGGCGAATTTGGTATATGAAGGAGCCGTGATCGGTTATTTGGGCGAGGTACATCCTCAGGTATTAGACAATTACTCTATCGGAGAAAAGGCTTATATCGCAGTCATTGATATGCCGCAGGTAGTAGAGCGTGCCAGCTTTGAGATCAAATATGAAGGAATCGCCCGTTATCCGGCTATGAGTCGTGATATCAGTATGGTAATGAAAAAAGAAATTACCGCCGGGCAGATCGAAGAAATTCTCCGTAAAAAAGGCGGAAAGCTGTTAGAAAGCTGTTACCTGTTTGATATTTATGAGGGCGCGCAGATTAAGAGCGGTTATAAATCCATGGCGTATTCCGTTACCTTCCGGAACAAAGAGCGAACCTTAGAGGATAAGGAAGTCAATACGGTGATGGAAAAGATTCTAAAGGCTCTTGAGGAGATTGGAGTCGAACTACGGAAGTAGAACCGTGAAATTTATAGCAGGGAATGGAAATAGGAGAACGATAACATGATGTGGCTGGTATATGCGCTGCTGTCTGCTTTATTTGCAGGAATCACGGCGATTCTGGCAAAAATGGGAATCCGTAATACGGATTCCCATTTGGCAACGGCACTTAGGACGATTGTAGTATTGGTATTTGCCTGGCTGATGGCGTGGATCACAGCAGGAGGAGCCGGGGGCGCCGAGCCGGGAGCCGCAGGTGTGGCGACGTCGCGTTTTGCTGCGCTTTCTTCCGAGCTGTCCCAGATTTCAGGCAAAACTTTTTTGTTTTTAATGCTTTCCGGCTTGACGACCGGAGGATCCTGGATTTGTTATTTTAAGGCGTTGCAGCTAGGCGATGTGAATAAAGTGGCGCCAATCGACAAGAGTAGTACGATTTTAACGATGCTGTTAGCGTTCCTTTTTCTGGGAGAATCTTTGACGGTGATCAAAGTGATTGCCATGATTATTATGGGCGTCGGAACGTATCTGATGATTCAGAAAAAGGAAAACAGCCAGCAGCAAAGAAGGGACACGAACAAAATGGCAGGAATCTGGAAAGCCAATTCCTGGCTGCTATATGCGCTGCTTTCTGCGGTGTTTGCAAGTCTGACGACTATTTTAGGAAAAATCGGTATCAGCGGAATTGATTCTAATTTAGGGACAGCAATCCGGACGATTTTCGTTCTCTTAATGGCGTGGGTGATCGTATTTGCCTTGGGCAGACAGAAAGAAATCCGGCAGATTGATCGGAAAAGCTGGCTGTTTTTAGGATTGTCCGGGATTGCTACCGGGCTGTCCTGGCTTTGCTATTATCGTGCTTTGCAGGATGGCAATGCCAGTATTGTAGCGCCGATTGACAAGCTGAGCATCGTTGTTACAGTGGCATTTTCCTGGATTTTTTTAAAGGAAAAGCTGTCTGGACGCGCGATGGTGGGTCTGGCAGGAGTAGTAGGCGGGACGTTGCTGCTGTTAGTGTAAAATATACGTTGTGTTCTTTTCTGGAAAATGCTATACTAATAGGAAACAATAAACAGACCTTTCGGCGTTTGCATCTAAAACAATCTTTGCAGGAAACGTCAGAAGGAAACACAGTGATTGGAGAAGGAGGACTATCATGAATCAGACATTTGAACGGTTGCAGCCTTTTTTGGACAAAAGCCAGGCATTGGGAACGGCAATGACGTTGCTAAGCTGGGACAATGAGACGCTGGCGCCAAAGGGTGCTATTGAACGGACTTCTAAGGTAATGGGATTGCTTTCCATGGAGATTTATCAGACCATTATGAACGACGAGGTAAAGGCAATTCTGACTGAATTAAAGGATGCAAAGGATTTGACGGCGATAGAAGCCAAAGTTGTTGAAAAGCTGCAAAAGAGGTATGATCAGATGGAAAAAATTCCGCCGCAGGAATATCAGGAATATTCGGTTTTGTCTGCACAGGCAGGCAGCATTTGGGCAGAAGCAAAGCAGAAAAGCGATTATGCGTTGTTTGCTCCTTGCTTAGAAAAGATGATCGACTACAACCGGCGGTTTGCAGGCTACCAGGCGAAGGAGGGACAGAAGCTTTACGACGTATTGCTGGATGATTACGAGGAAGGCATGGATATGGAAAAGCTGGATGCGTTTTTCGGCAAGGTAAAGGCGGAAATCGTTCCATTGTTAAAAAAGATTACCAAAAAAGGCGCACTGACAGATAAAAGCTTTATGAATCAGCAGTACGATATTGCCAAGCAAAAGGAATTTAACCATTTCCTGGCAGAGTATATCGGTTTTGATTTTAACCGCGGTGTGACAGCAGACAGCGAGCATCCGTTTACTACGGAGCTGCATAATCACGACGTTCGTTTTACAAACCACTATTATGAACATAACCTGGAAAATGCGATATTCTCTACAGTACACGAAGGCGGGCATGGCATTTATGAGCAGGGCATTTCGGATGAAATCAGCGAGACCCCGTTAGGCAGCGGCGCATCTATGGGGATGCACGAATCGCAATCCCGTTTTTACGAAAATATCATTGGTCGCAGCAAGGCATTTTGGGAACCGATTTACGGCAAGCTGGTAGAAACTTTCCCGGAGCATCTATCCGATATTCCACTGGATCAATTTGTTCAGGCAGTCAATCATGTAGAGCCAAGCTTAATCCGGACAGAGGCGGACGAACTGACCTACTGTCTGCATATCATGATTCGCTATGAACTGGAAAAGCTGATTTTTGAAGGAAAAGCCGAAGTAGCAGACCTGCCGGAGCTTTGGAATAAGCTATACGAGGAATACTTGGGCGTTACCCCGTCTAACGACGCCGAAGGCGTGCTTCAGGACGTCCACTGGTCGATGGGAAGCTTCGGCTATTTCCCGTCCTACGCCCTGGGCAATGCGATCGCCGCCCAGATCTATCACAAACTACAGCAGGAACTCGACTTTGAAGGCACCCTGAAAAAAGGTGATTTATCAGAAATCAAGGCTTATTTAGGAAAGCATGTCCATCAGTACGGACAGCTTAAAAATACAGATGAAATGCTGACAGAAACCACCGGAGAGCCATTTAACGCCGATTACTACGTGGCATATTTAAAAGAAAAATTCACCCGCCTGTATGGACTGGAAGACTAACCACCAGAAAACAAAACCAGACACCCCCATCCAAGATAGAGAGACGGAACTAAGCCCATCTTTGATGGACTCAAAAACAGTCTCGTACAGTCTCGTAATGGAAGCACCCCCGGGAGGAAATACTGGCGCATCTTTTTGCGACAGAATTTCACTCCCCCTTTAAGGGGGTGAAGCCGAGCATAGCTCGGCTTGAAATGGAGAGACGGAACTTAAATAAAAGAGACGGAACTCAAAATAGGAGGATAAAGAAGATGATTGCAAAAGCCATATTGAACCGTGTACTGGCAAAGGCGATGTCTACAGGAGCAGATTTTGCCGAGATCTTTGCCGAGCGCACGTTGAACAAAAATATCCAAATGGTAGACGGAAAGGTAAACGAGATCGCAGACAGTTTGTTATCTGGTGTTGGTATTCGTATTTTTGCCGGACTGCGCTGCGTATGCGCTTCAACGACAGATTTGTCGGAAAGCGGTCTGCTGCTGGCTGCCGATCGGGTAGCAAGCGCGCTGTCCGGAGCGCCGGTAGGACAGCCGGTGTATTTAAAGGAGCGGATTTTTGGAGACGTTCATCCGATTCGCATTGTGCCGTCGGATGTGAAAAATAAGGATAAAATTGATTTATTGAAGGAAGCTTGCTTTACGGCAAAGGATTATCATGATGAGATTGCACAGGTAGCAGGAACCTTGCTGGATGTGGATCACAATATTTTGATAGCCAACAGCGAGGGTTTATTAGCGCAGGATCGCCAGATTCGCACGAGGATGGTAGTGGATGCGATTGCCTATAAAGACGGAGAAAACCAGACCGGGCATTGCCGTCCGGGGCGTCGGATGGGCTTAGAAATGTTTGAGACCGTGATTACTCCAAAGGAAGTGGGAGAACATGCGGCAAAACAGGCGATTACCATGTTACATGCCGGATATTGCCCGGCTGGAAAAATGACAGTGGCAATAGAAAACGGATTTGGCGGCGTAATTTTCCATGAAGCATGTGGGCATTCTTTGGAAGCTACTTCTGTAGCATTAGGGCGTTCGCAGTTCTGCGGGAAATTAGGGCAAAAAATTGCAACAGAAAAGGTGACGGCAGTAGATGACGGAACCATTCCAAACGCCTGGGGTTCTATCAACATCGACGACGAGGGACACCCGTCCCAGAGAAACGTCCTTATTGAAAAAGGCGTGTTAAAGACTTATATGATTGACCGCTTCAACGGCAGGAGAATGGGCATGGAAGCAACCGGAAACTGCCGCCGCCAGGATTATACCTTTACACCGACTTCCCGGATGACCAATACCGTAATTATGCCGGGCGAGGACAAAAATGAGGACATTATCGCTTCTATTGAATATGGATTATATGCAAAGGAAATGGGCGGCGGATCGGTTAATCCGGTGACAGGAGATTTCAACTTTGCCGTACGGGAAGCTTATATGGTTCGTAACGGTAAGATCTGTGAGCCAGTCCGTGGCGCAAGCCTGATTGGAAAAGGCTCTGAAATCTTACAGGACATTGATATGGTCGGCACCGATCTGGCAACCGGTCAGGGTATGTGCGGCTCCGCCAGCGGAAGCATCCCGACAGACGTCGGTCAGCCGTTAATCCGCGTATCGTCGATTACAGTAGGCGGAAGATAATAAATAGGAACACGGAACTAAAAACAGTATTTGTCTGTACAGAACACAGTTTGGTTTGCAGACGCATGATTTTAGCGGCTGGAAATCAAACTTAGGAGAGGTGTTCAGGAAAGACAAATACGGAACTAAAAACAGTATTTGTCTGTACAGAACACAGTTTGGTTTACAGACGCATGATTTTGGCGGCTGGAAATCAAACTTAGGGAAGGTGTTCTGGAAAGACAAATACGGAACTAAAAATAGTAGAACTTAAAATAGGAGAATAAGGTTATGGAATATCAGGAGTTTAAATCGGCGGTGCTGCATGCAGCGAAGAAAGCCGGGTTAGAGGATTATGAGTTATATTATAAGAACAGTTCCGAAATGGCTGTCTCGGTATACCGTGAAGAGGTCAACCAATTTACGACGGCTACAGGCGGCGGAGCATGTTTTCGCTGTATTGTAGACGGAAAAATGGGCTATGCCGCTACGGAATGTTTTGATGAGGAGCAGGCAGTTTCGTTGGTAGAGCGGGCGATGGACAATGCTGCTTCGATTGAAACGGAGGATGAGGTACTGATCCATCAGGCGGGCGATTTGTATCAGAGCGTCAGCCGGACACCAAGTGAAATTCCAGGCGCAGACGTGATGGCTGCAGTAGCGATGGATTGCCAGAAAAGGCTTTATGCAGAGGATACAAGGGTTATCGACGGGACGCAGAGCAGAACAATAGCAGAAAAGGGAATCGTATGCCTGGCGAACTCCAAAGGGCTGGATTTATCCCAGGAGTATGGAATCAGCCTAGTCAGCGCCGTATCTATCGTACAGGAGCCAGGAGAGGAAGAAAAGTATATGGGTTATAAAAACTCTCTTGGAGAAATATCGGAGATTGATTTGGCAGATCTGGCGAAAAAAGGGGTCGGGGATGCTCTTTCGGTTATGAATCCAGGAAAGGTAGATTCCGGTAAATATAAAATTGTCTTTTCGGGAAAAATGATGGGGGCGATGCTTTCTACGTTTGCTTCTGTATTTTCGGCAGAGGCAGTACAGCAGGGGATTTCACTTTTGAAAGGAAAAGAACAGGCGATGGTTGCTTCGGAACAGGTGACGATTGTAGATGATCCGTTTTATCCGGACTTTTCCGTACAGATGCCGTTTGACGCGGAAGGTGTGGCGACTTCTACAAAAGAAGTCATATCGAAAGGGATGCTGAATACATTCCTTTATAACCTGAAAACGGCAAAAAAGGCAGGAAAGAACAGTACGGGAAATGCTGCAAAAGAAAGCTATGATGCTCCGATTGCCATTCAGCCATACGCTTTTTATGTAAAACCTGGTGAAAAGAGTCGAGAGGAAGTATTTGCCGCAGTAGGCGATGGAATTTATGTGACAGAATTAAACGGGATGCACGCCGGAGCTGATCCAAAGACGGGAGATTTCTCCTTATCAAGCGCAGGCTTTTTGATTTCCGGAGGAGAGAAGCAGGGACCGGTGAAAGGCTTTACAGTAGCAGGAAACTTTTTCCAAATGTTAAAGGATATTGAGTTGGTAGGCTCGGATCTGGAATTCCATACGCCGGAGGGCTTTTCCGTGTATGGTGCGCCTTGTGTAGTAGTAAAAGAACTTTCTGTCGCAGGCAAGTAGATTTTCTACGTCTGCAAAAAAGCTTTGCAAAAAAGAATGATAGAGTGATAATAGTAGGAGTGTGTCATGGGATTTTTGAAACCGGAGCATAAAAGGTGGATTGTTTGGATACTGCGCGGAGCATTTCTGCTCTACCTGTTTTGCCTGATGTATCTGATGTTTTTGAGCGAACGATACGGCAGAGCCGGTGGATTGGGCATGTATCGCTATAATCTTGTGCCGTTCCAGGAAATCAAACGTTATTTCCTGCACCGAGATCGGCTGAGCTTTGAAACCTTTTTTATCAATATTTACGGAAATGTTCTGGCGTT
>CAJUFW010000055.1:4291-18271 GCA_910585655.1 uncultured Lachnospiraceae bacterium | reverse complement strand
CAATCAAGATAAGCGTCAGCCGCCTTCATCCGGCGCCAGACAAGGCAAACTTTTATCACGCCGACGATAAAGAGATAAAGGAGTTGGCAGAAAGCATTGAACTGATCGGCCTCCAGCAGTATCCGGTAGTCCGGCCAATCGAAGGGACGGACGAGTATGAGGTAATCGCAGGGCATAAGCGCAGGCTTGCCCTGCTGCGCCTTCTGGCGGAAGGAAAAACCGAGTATGAGTTAGTACCATGCAAAGTGGTATCACCGGATGAAATCCAAAACGAACTAATCTTAATTTTTACCAATTCCACCCAACGCGAACGCACAGACTACGAAAAGATGAGGGAGATCGAGCGGGTACGTGAACTCTTAAAAGAGTACCAGAAAACTCACGAGCTGCCAGGCCGGAAGCAAACGTTAATTGCGGAACTGCTGGGAACTAGCAAAACCAAAGTCGGGACACTGGACAATATCAACCGAAATCTAAGCGAACCCTTCAAGGAGGAATTCGCCTCTGGAAACATCAGCACCAGTACAGCCAACGAGATCGCCGGGCTAGAGGAGGAGAAGCAGCAAGAACTATATGAAAAGTACCAAGAAACCGGGGCGGTACAGGCGAAAGAAGTAAAAAAAGAAAAGAGCCGGGATATGACAAAAGAAGAGCTTTGTAGCACCTGCAACCACGAAGGAGAGTGCGCTGGTAAGAAAACGCACGAAGATGGATGTCTAGGCTATGAAGAAAGAAGGAAAGAGCCAGAAGAGTATGGGCTGGCAGAGGTAAGTAAACTCCTGCAAGAGTATAAAAAAGGCAGTTTTCCGCCTGGCCTGTTACAGACCAGAAAAATCATTGTAGATGCGTTGGAACTTTTGCGGAAAAAACTGGAAAACAAATAAAGGAGGAAGGCAGAGGCATGAAGTTTAAATTTAACCGAGTGCTTTATAAGCAGATAAAGAAACTCGATCATAAGCAGATGGAAGAATATATCTTCGGCATATATGATAAGGGATTTGAGGCTGGAAAGAAGGCAGCAGGCGCAAGCCTGCACCTTTCCGATCTGGAAACCGCGATCCGGGGCATAAAAGGAATCGGGGAAAAGAAGAGTACCGAAATCATGGAAGCCATCAAAAACGTACATAAGGAGGCGAACGAAAATGCTGTTTAAGGAAGTAGAGCAGGCAGAAAAGGAAAAGCGGGAACTGGTAACAGCAACCGGCTTCTGTCGTTTTTGTGGGCAGGCAACAACACGAAAAGCGTTGCCAGAGTGGACGCAGGAGGAAATCAACGAGCTGGCAACAGAGTTTTGCGACTGCTTTACGGCAGAAGATTACACACGCAAAAAGAACCGGATGGAACGGGCATATGAAAGGATTGATATGCTTTTCGTAGAGGATGAGACAGTCCCGGTAGATGAATCCGTGGTAACATTGTTACGTGAAGCCGTTTCGCCGATGTGTGAAGATTTCATCCAATCGATCAGCATAGACACCGGGAAAGGGATAAAGGGCAAGCTAAGCCTTACCGCGAAAGGTAAAATCAAAGTATCGCGGATCATAACCGATACAAGCGCATATGAGGCATAAGGAGTGATAATGTGAGGGAACAGGAACTCAAGGCATACCGGAAACTATGCCGGGAAGCGAACGATCTCAGACAACGGATAAAGCAGGAAAGGAATCAGGAGATAGTACAAAGCTATAAGGCAAAGCTAAGTGAGGCAGAACAAAAAAGAAAAGAGATTGAGCAATTTATTAGTGAGATTGCCGATCCGGAGTTGCGCCTGATTTTCCGGTATCGGTTCCTGGATGGTAAGCGTTTAGCGGCAATCGGAACAGAACTGTCCATGGACAGAAGCAGTGTCGGAAAGAAAATCAATGCTTATCTGAAACTTTCCCCCAATTCCCATTTTAAAAGATTATAATAGTAAGTGCCAATCCAGAAGGTGCTTGCACGTACCAGAAGAGCCTCGACAGATGGTCGGGGCTCTTTTTGGATAGCAAAGCGACAAAGGCAGCAGGAGGGGATACAATGGCGCGAGAGTTCGCTTATTCGTTTTATCACTCTACCAGATGGCAAAAGTGCCGGGCTGCTTATATCCAGAAGAGGATAGCCGTAGATGGCGGGCTGTGTGAAAGCTGCCGGGTGATGCCTGGATACATCGTCCATCACAAGATAGAGCTGACACCAGATAACATTGGCAATCCAGCGATTGCCTTGAGCATGGACAACTTAAAGTACGACTGTCTGGTTTGTCACAACAAGGAAAACAAAGCAGAAGAGATCGAGGGATTGGTTCGGTATGAGTTTGACGAAAGCGGTATGCCAGTGCCGAACTCCCCCCATCAAAACAACGGCTGATTTTATTTTTCCTCACCGAGCCCCCACATTATTTAAACGCACAGGTCGCGCGCGCGAAGGGGGTGTAGTCAAAAAAGGAGGCGGGAAATGGTGGAAGATGAAAGAAGTTTGGAAAAGGAAAAAATCATTCAAAAGACAAAGAGGAGATTGACCGCTATTTTCCAGAAGAAAGAAGGGGATTCCCCGGAAACCGTCAAGCTGAAACGGAAAAAGAAAGAAAGCGTCGAATCCCTGATCGAGGAAGCCGCTTTTATGGCTGGGAGTTTATACGAGCTAAGAAGAATCATAGAAGAAAAGGGTTATGTAGAGGAGTACCAGAACGGACAGAACCAGAAAGGCTTTAAAAAAACCTGTGAGGTAGAAATCTATAATACGATGATCAAAAATTATATGTCCTGTGTAAAGCAGCTTACTGACATGCTCCCGAAAGAAGCAGCGAAACAAGCAGAGATAAGCGATGGATTTGAGGAATTTATAGAAAGCAAATGAGAAGGATACAGTATCCAAACGACTATAATCCAATACTGGAATACTGGGAGCAGATCCGGCATAAGCCACTTTTTACGGCTTATGAAATCGCGAGAGCAGCAAGAGAAGCAATTCGGGCGAAGGAGCCGAACAACGAAGCCGGGATTGAGCAGGCAGAACAGGAGGAGAAGGAAGCTTTAAAGGCTCTGGAAAGTCAGAAAGCAATTTCACAGATCGTAAATACAAGCCGGAAAGTATACCTGACCTATCGCCATATTGTAGAGGATATCATACAAAACCCGGAAAGCGAGTGGGAGTACAACCCTCGTAAGGGAAATCATGTTATAGAATTTATTGAGAATTATTGCAAACACTCTAAAGGAGCGATGGGCGGAAAGCCTTTTATTCTGGAGCTATGGGAAAAAGCGTTGCTGGCGGCTGCTTTCGGAATTGTACATAAGATATCCGGGAAACGGAAGTATAAAGAGGTTGATTTAGTAGTAGGTCGAAAAAATGGAAAGTCAACACTGGCCGCAGCGGTCGGACTTTACCTCCAGATGGCAGATGGAGAGGCAGGGCCAGAAGTCTACGCCTGTGCAACAAAAAAAGACCAGGCAAAAATCATTTGGTTGGAAGCGAAAAAGATGGTAAAAAAGTCGCCAATCCTTCTAAAACGGAACAAGGCACTCGTCGGGGAATTGATCGGGGAATTTAACGATTCTTCTTTCCGCCCACTCGGAAGAGATTCGGATACTTTGGATGGGCTGAACGTTCACGGGGCGTTACTGGATGAGATTCACGCCTGGACAGACGACAACCTCTATGATGTTATCGTGGATGGTACATCTTCTAGGGAGGAGCCTCTAACCTTTATTACGACGACAGCTGGAACTATTCGGGAACATATCTATGATACCAAATACGCAGCCGCCGAACAGACGATCAACGGATATCAAGATCCGGAAGGATACAGGGATGAAAAAACACTCTACCTGATTTATGAACTGGATAGCCGGGGAGAGTGGATCTATCCGGATTGTTGGGTAAAAGCAAATCCTAGCCTCGGAACCGTAAAACAGGAGGAGACTCTTTTTGACAAAGTTGAAAAGGCGAAAGCAAATCCAAAACTGGTAAAAAACTTACTTTGTAAAGATTTTGACATGCCACAAACTGTAGGCGAGGCATGGCTTACCTATGAGCAGGCAAACAATGACCGGACGTTCCACATTGAGGATTTAAGACCAAGTTACGGGATCGGAGGGTGTGACTTATCGGATACAACCGATCTTTCGGCGGCTAAAGTAATTTTTCGCGTGCCGAATGATTTGCATGTTTATGTTTTACAAATGTACTGGATGCCAGAAGATTTAGTAGCCAAAAGAGTGCTAGAGGATAAAGTACCCTACGATACTTGGATAAAAGCAGGCTATGTCCGAACCTGCCCAGGGAACAAGAACCATCCAAAGTATATTACGGAGTGGTTTTTAGAAATCCGGGAGATGTATGATATTTATATCCCATGGATCGGCTACGATGCCTGGTCAGCGGCTTATTGGGTAGAAGAAATGCAGCAGTATTTTGGTCGCGAGAGTATGATACCGATCCACCAAGGAGCCAAGACACTATCTGCGCCGATGAAGAGCCTGGGAGCAGATTTAGAGCATAACCTGATTGTATATAACAACAATCCAGTAGATAAGTGGTGCCTTTGTAACACGGCGATCCAAACAGATACCAATGACAACATCAAGCCAATCAAAACTAGCAATCCGAAGCGGCGCATAGATGGGACAGCAGCTCTATTGGACGCTTATACAGCTATGGAAATGAAGCTGAACGAATATCTAGTATTGATTTAAAAAGGGGGAAGAAATGGGATTTTTCAGCAAAGTAAAACAACTCATACATAATAGCAAAGCTGACAAAGTTCGTATGCAAATGGTAATCGAACAGGGCAATGGATTTTATGCCTGGGATGGAAAACTGTATAAGAGTGATATCGTTCGGGCGTGCATCCGACCTTATGCCAAAGCTGCTGGGAAGATGGTTCCGAAACATATCAGGCGGGATGCCTCCGGAATTAAGGTAAATCCGGAACCTTATATCCGCTTCTTATTGGAGGAGCCAAATCCTTATATGGGATGGCAGACATACGCTATGAAAATGGCTACCAGACTGAAGCTAAACGGCAATGCCTTTGCCTTGATTATCCGGGATGAAAACGGCTACCCAACACAGCTTTATCCAATCCCATGTGTGTTGGTAGAAGCGAAATATGAAGAGGGACAACTTTTCCTGAAATTTACTTTTAAAAATGGGAAAAGCAACACGTTTGACTATCGGGACATTATCCATTTGCGGGAAGATTTTAACGAAAATGAGATTTTTGGCACAAGTCCCTTGGAAAGCCTTATGGATTTAATGGAGGTAATCAATATCTCCGATCAAAGTGTGGTAAAGGCGGTAAAAAATGGCGGAATTGTCCGCTGGCTGCTCAAATTTCATACTGCATTGAAACCAGGAGATATCAAGAAGAATGTCAATACCTTTGTAGAAAACTACTTATCCGTAGAAAGCGATACTCTGGGAGTAGCAGGAGCAGACGCGAGCGCGGACGTAGAGCAAATACAGCCGCATGACTATGTGCCAAATGCTGCTTTGATAGATCGGGTTACGGAGCGGCTCTACTCATTTTTTAACACAAACAAAAAAATCGTACAATCGAATTACACAGAAGATGAATGGACAGCTTATTATGAGGCAGAGTTAGAACCGTTTGCAGAACAGTGTCGGCAGGAGTATACCAGGAAATTGTTTAGCCGCAGGGAGCGGGGCTTTGGGAATGAAATCGTGATAGAAGCCTATAGCCTTCAGTGTGCCAGTTTGACTACAAAACTAAATTTGGTACAGATGGTAGACCGTGGCGCACTTACACCGAACGAGTGGCGATCAATCCTGAATCTAGTTCCGATCGAAGGAGGGGACAAACCAATCCGTCGATTGGATACAGAAACAATAAAGGCAGAATATAGGACTTTACTGGCTGAATTGAGAGGAGGTAGGGGAAATGCCACGGCTGAATATATATGGCACGATCATACCAAATGATTATAAATGGTATTACGATTTGTTTGAAGAGGATAGCACTTGCCCGCGGGATGCAGCAAAGGCAATCGAAGAGGCAGGCGGAGAACTGATTGACGTTTATATCAATTCTCCCGGCGGAGTGATATCCAGTGGCTCGGATATTTATACGTTGCTTCGCAACTATGGAAATGTAAAAATTCATATTACCGGAGAGGCGTGCAGTGCTGCATCCGTGATTGCGATGGCAGGAAAAAGCGAAATGTCTCCGACTGCTTTAATGATGGTACATTGTGTATCTGTAAACCCAGGAAGTGGAAACCATAGCTATATGCAGCATACTGCAGAAATGCTGCGGACAGCAGATGAAGCTCTTTGCACAGCTTATACAGCAAAAAGCGGAATGTCCAAAGAAAAAGCACTAACTATGATGGAACAAGAGACATGGCTAACCGCAGCACAGGCAAAAGAACACGGGCTAATAGATGAAATTATGTTTGAAGAGGAAACGCCTGTTTTTACAGGAAGCCTTTTTGAATTGCCTAGCCAGGAGAAATTGGATAGAGCCAGGAAGCTGCTAGGTGAAACTGATAGAAAGAATGAAAAGTCTTTGGCACAACAGAAACTGGAGTATTTAAAATTATCGGAGGTAAAAGAATGACAAGAGAAGAGTATTTAGCAAGAAGAAGGGAACTGATGGCACAGGCAGAGAGCCAGATTGAGGCAGCAGAAACCGTAGCAGCAGAAGCCACGATGGAGGAAGTCCGTAACCTGGACGCGCAATGGGACGCTATTTGTACTGCTATGGCGAACGCCGCTGCCCTGGCTGGGGAGGTAAGAACAATCAACCTCCAGACAGGGTTGAAGCCAAACGAAGAAGTCATTGACAACATTGGGGGCGGGGAACAGATTACTGCTGCTTCGGATGTTTACAAGGAAGCCTGGGCATTAAGCATGATGGGGAAACCATTGACAGCAGATCAGAATCGGGCGATGAAGTTAGTCAACGAAGATTATACCCATACAACCAAAAACACCCCGCTGGTAATCCCGGAAACAGTAGCGGCGGGCATTTGGGAAATGGTAGGGGAGCTTTATCCATATTGGAATGACGTTAGCAAAACATATGTAACGGGAACTCTAAAGGTAGTAAAAGAAGGAACATCAAGTGAAGCGAAATGGTATGAGGAAGCCACAAAAACGGAAGATGGAAAAGAAACTTTTGAATCCCTATCATTAAGTGGTTGCGAACTGGCAAGGGCAATTACGGTAAGCTGGAAGCTTCGGGAAATGTCAATTGGTGATTTTATCCCATACATCCAGAGGAAGCTGGCTAGAAAAATGGGTGCGGCATTGGGATATGGTGCAACGCATGGAACAGGTATTGTAACAGGGAAAGCGCCAGAACCACTAGGTATTGTGACCTCTTTGGAAAAGCAAGAGAACACGCCGCAGATAACGACTTATACAGCCGGAAAGTTATCCTACAAAGATTTAACCAAAGCAAGATCCAAAGTAAAAAGCGGTTACGGAACAGGGTTGCATATCTACGCAAACTCTAACACAATCTGGAACGAGTTGGCTAATGTAGTGGATACCAATAATCGACCGCTGTTTGTCAGTAGTGTGGCAGATGGAAGCGTTGGAAAAGTGCTTGGAATGTCTGTAAAAGAGGACGATTCTATGCAGGACGGGGAAATCTTGATGAGTAATCCGTTAGACGGATATATCGCCAACGTAAATAAGCAGATGAGCCTTAGTACAGAGGAGCATGTAAAAGAAAGGGAGGCAGACTATTGCGCTTATGCAATCGTAGATGGAACTGTGATGACGGAAAAGGCGCACTCTCTGTTGAAATATGGAACGGCAGCAGTAAAAGCCTGATAGAAATATGGCTCCCGTTTCCGGGAGCCCTCCGGAAAGGAGGCGCAGTTGTGGAGGAAGCGATCCGACGTGCGCTTAGAATTACTACGGACGCTTTAAACGATGAAATCCGGGATAATATTGATTATGCCAAAGCAGATTTGCAGCGGTGTGGCATTGATATCAACATTCAGAACCCGCTCATCCAGAAGGCAGTAGAACTATATTGTAAATGGCAATTTAATTTTTGCGACCGGGGGGAGCAGTTCCGGGCGTCCTACGAAGGGCTACGGGATAGTATAAGGCTATCAACGCTGGAGGATATGGAAGTATGAATGATGTACTTATCCTGATAACCACAATCGCAAGCGGAAAAGACTTGCAAAAGGAAAAAAAGGCTGTTTTTTGCGAACGGAAATTTGCCAGCCGGTCGGAGTTTTATGCCGCCTTTGCTGCAGGGCAAAAAGTACGGTATGAGTTTATCGTCCCGCTGATGGATTACCTGGAAATGAAGATCCGGGACGAAAAATCCGGTCGCATGATGTATCCGTCGGCGGTGGAGTATGAAGGGGAAGAGTTAGTGATTATCCGGGCGTATGAGATTGCCGGGGATCGGATCTCCCTGACGTGTGGGTGATAGGATGGAGATAAAACTGGATTATGCGGAGCAGCTCCAGCAGATCGAAGAACTGATCGGCGCTATGCCGGATCTGCTGGAAAAAGAAGAAAAGAAAATGCTGAAAAAGATCGGGGAAGCTATCAAAAAGTATGTCATCCGGCAGCTCCGCCTGATTCGGATGCCGCAAAAAGAAACCGAAAAGCGGCGCAACTATGACAAAACCGTCCCCTATATCCAGATGGACGATGATGTAAAAGTGTCGGTAAAGAAAAGCAAGTCCGGCCTCTTTTATGTCAGCGTAAAAGGCGGGAAATATACCGGGTATAAATGGCATTTTCTGAACGATGGAACACGGAATCGGGATGGGAGCGTACATACCCACGCAACCCATTTTATGGATATCGCGCTACGGCAGGCGGGAAATGAAATTGAAACCATCATAGACGAGGTATTGAAGAGGGTGTCAGAGCATGGAGGATAGGTTAAAAAAGCAGATCGAGGAAGCGCTTGGAATCCCGGTACTCTGTGAGTGTGATACTTTAACGCCGCCTTGTGTAACACTGGATCTTTACGAGGAGTTTCCGGCGATATTCGGGGATGGAATACCAAAGAAATATGCGTATTCTCTTCAGGTGATTATCTGGGCATATAGCAAGAAAGAAAGGCAGCAGTTAAAAGAAAGGCTTCGCTTGATGATAGAAAGAAATTATTTGCCGCCTGTTATCAGTTATGGAACTGATCCGGATACGAGGCTATATCAGGCTATCTTTGATTTTTGGGCGTGGAAGGAGAAGGAAAGACTATGAAAAGCAAAAAAGAGTACCGAGTAAACGTTAAAAATTTAGTTTACGCTTTGATTATATCAGATACAGAAGAAAAAACTGTTTACGGAGAAGTGAAACGTTTTGCTTCAGCCAGGCAGATTCAGATTTCCCCGACGATTGCACAGGGAGATTTATACGGAGATGGAGCAAAAGAGAAATCATACAGTAAGATTACTGGATATGATATCCAGGTAGATGTAAACAAAGTACCAATTGAAGTACGGGCTGATTTGTATGGGCATCGAGTTACACCAGATGGAATCCTAGTAATCAATGAGAACGATAAGTCAAAAGAATTTGCTTTCGGGTACGAAGTAGAACAGACAGGAGCTACAAGAGAAGTATGCTGGTTACTGAAATGTTCCGCACAGCCATTCGGAAACACGACACAACAGTCGGAAACGAACATCAACTATTCAACGGATAGTTTGAAAATTTCCTGTGTTAAGCGGCTAAGCGATGGGAATTTCCAGACATTGGGTGATACTGCTTTTGAAAGTTTTACCGAAGAAATGGCAGAAACTTTTCTGGATACCGTGCCGACCGATCTTTCTGATAAGGAGGCGACAGAGTGAGAAAAAAATATCAGGTACAACCAGCAACGGAAATTGAATTGGAATTTCCGGAGAGAACGTTGTTGTTACGTTTTGACGCTGCCGCCCTGTTTCACGCGCAAGATTTAGAAGGCGGTTTATCTGGCTTACTCCAAACAAAAAGCCCTGCGGAATTATGCACTGCAATCGTTTATATGGGAGCATGTGAACAAGAAGCAGGTTTTAGCCAGGAGGATGCAAGAGCGATTGTTTCTATGTTGGATCTTGCTACTGTAACTGGAATCATAGAGGATTTTACGGAAAGTATGGGACAAGATATGGCTGCGGAACTGAACGAAGTGCAAAAAAAAACGATGATGGAATTTCTTCAGAAGTTGAAATAGACTGGGACAATCTTTTTTACTTATATTGTATAAAAAATAAGAGAAACACAGAAGAATTCTGGAAAGCTTCCCTATCTCAAATCCTTTTTGTGGTGAATCAATATGGAAAAGAGCTGGAAGCTGGTTTGCAAGCGTTAGGAAGCGATGTAGGCTATCGGCAAGTTCCTTCTGTCCCAATTCAGATAAACAGCATGAAAGATATCCTGATATAAGGCGGTGAAGGCATGTTTCGGAAAACAATCACAATCGGCTTGGATTATAAAAATTTTGTGGGCGGCACAACAGAAATCAACCGTAAACTGAGGCTCTTGGATGATGAGTTTCGCCTGGCAACGGAGCAGGCGAAAAGCTTCGGCGACGAAAGTAGCAAATTGGAGTTAAAACAGGAGACACTACGGCAAAAATTTATTTTGCAGGAAAAAGCTGTTAAACAAGCAGAAAAAGCATATGACGAAATCCTACAAACCCAAGATGCAAGCGCGAAAAAGATAGATTATGCTGTTTCACAGTTATTAAAAGCAAGAACCGCCTTAGAAAAAACTCGAAACGAACTGAAAGAAATAGACGAAAAAATGTCCGCATCTGGTCAAAGGACAGAAGAACTTGGCTCTTATATGGAAATCCTGAATAAAAGGCTGCAACTGGCAACTGAACGGAACCGCCTGAACGGGGAATCCGTAGAAGCTTTAGAAGAGCAATACGAACTATTATCCCAAAAAGTAAAACAAAATTATGAACTGGTGGAGATTGCTAGGGAAAAGTACAGGAAAGCAGCGGAGGCAACGGATACCAATAAAGAAGCTTTGAAGCGGTTAGAAACGCAGCTTTTGGATGCACAGATAGCCTATGAGCAATCTTCAAATGAGCTGGCAGAAATGTCAGAAAAAATGGGAACCGGGACGGAAAAAGGGAGAACGTTTGGTGACACAATCCGGAAAGTAGCTTCTACTGTCGGGATGGAAACCAGCCCAGCAGTAGAAGCCTTAGCAGAAAAGTTTGATGGTATCAGCGAGGGAGCCGGAACAGCAATTTTGGCAGTTGGAACGTTAGTAACAAGCCTGGCAAAACTTTCTATAGAAGCTGCTGCGCAGGCGGATGATTTAATTACATTATCTTCTGTTACTGGGATATCTACAGAGCAGCTACAAAAAATGAACTACGCCTCTAATTTGTTGGATGTATCCGTAGAAACCGTACAGGACAGTATGAAAGGCATGATTGGCACAATGCGGAGCGCCAGAGATGGCACACAGGAGACCGCAGAAGCTTACAAACGTTTAAATGTAAGAATTACGGATGGAAGCGGCGCTTTGCGAAACAGCGAGGATGTATTTTATGATGTAGTGGATGCGCTGGGAAGGGTAAGAAGTGAGACGGAGCGGGATTCTCTGGCGATGGTGTTGTTTGGAGAAAGCGCACAAAACTTGAACCCGCTTATTGAGGCTGGAAGTGGCGCTTTAAAAGCATACGGGGATGAGGCGGAACGAGTAGGAGCCGTAATGTCAGAGGATGAACTAAACAAGCTTGGACGGCTGCAAAACTCCCTTGACCGGATGGACCAGGCAGGAAAAGGCTTGAAAATGAACCTAGGACTGGTTCTGGCTCCCGCCCTAACGATGGTTTTTGAAACGCTGAATAAAATGTCCGTGGAACAGTTAGAGGGAATCGTAAAGGTTATTGCTGCTGTTACTATGGCGATGGCCGCTTTTAAAATTATTATGACGATTATAGAGACAGTAGATAAATTTAAAGTATTTTTCAGTGTTACAGAAAAAGGATTTGGCTCTATTTTTGTGAAAATCATGGCAGTTGTAGTGGCAATTACTGCCCTAGTTGCCATTATTGCGATTTTAATAGGAAAAACAAATGATATTGAGCGAGTGGGAGCCTCTATCGGAAAAACCGCAGGAGAAATCAACAATTCCGTAAATTCGGCTACGGCAATCATGAACAAGGGACCGAGCTATCACGCATCTGGTACACCAGATTTCCGGGGAGGTCGTGCTTGGGTAGGGGAGGCGGGTCCGGAACTGGTAGAGTTACCTGCCGGCAGTCGGATCTACTCCAATCGCGAAAGCAGAAAGATGTCCGGAGGGGATACCTACTATTTTAACCTACAGACAGATAGCATAAAAGAGTATACCAATCTAGTGACAATAGCACAAAATCGCAGGAGAATCGAAAGGATGGGATAGCATGGCGCAGACAATGACAATAAACCAAAGCCGGGCTTCCTGGTATTGGTGTGGCGAACCATACAACAACCTGGTCATGGGGAATACGGGAACCATTGTGATAAAAGAAGGGTGCAATCTGAACTCTTCTGGTAGAAGAGAGACAGCATCGGCAGGAATCTATGAATTTGATTTGTCCAGTATTCCGGAAAATCGGATCGTAACAGGATTAAGGATAAGTATTCCGGTTACTTCTATTCAGTCGTACGGCGTTTCTTATACAAAGGAAGAGTTAGGGGAAACACCCAATATCATAAACGTATGGAGAAGCACTAGATATGATTTGTCAGACTTTACATCCAAGTCTCATACGCAGCTAGTAGAAATGAAGAATCCATATGATGGCTACTCTATCCTAACAGATACAGAGTCTCCGGTATCCTTTAATGCCAGTTTGTACCTATTTGGAACCATGTCAACCACAATCCCGGCGGATAATATACCAGAAAATAAAAAGATCTATGTCATGGTAAACCGTAATAATAGTTATCAGCAAGGTTATGCGATTTACTTAGGAGCGGCAAGTCTGGCTGTTACATACGACACCATTGTACCAAATGCACCGACCGATCTTGTGCCAAATGGGAGTATCCGAAACAAAAGAGGTCCAATCCGCCTATCCTGGACATATCTGGATGAACAGTTAGGAACGCTACAAAGTAAGTATGATCTGATTTATTCGACGAATAATTTTGCCACCAGCCAAACTATATCCGCGACTACCTCTGACAACTATTGTGATATCCCGGCAAACACGTTTAGCGAGGGGCAGCAGGTACGTTGGAGGGTACGGGCATACAACTCCTTTGGCGATCCGTCTGAATACTCCAGTGTAGCTTTGTTTACTATTGGAGCAACGCCACCAGATAAACCAGAACCGTTAAAGCCTGTTAACGTGGTAAATTCTGCCGATCCAGTAATGTTTGGCTGGAAGTATGTTGATCAGTATCAGGGAACGCAAGGCGCATACATATTACAATACAGAAAGGGAAGCGATGTAACAGAGCTGACGGGGACAACCAGCAATACACACACTATCGGGGCAGGGCTGCTAGAGGGCGGCGATCACCAGTGGCGTGTAAAAGTAGCGAATCAATACGGCGAGTATAGCGAGTGGAGCGACTGGACGGCTTTTTACTCTATCGGCAGACCAGACAAACCAATCATAACCAGCATAAGCGGAGGTTGCCGACCGCTGGTAACGTGGCGGGTAACAGAAGAGGATGCCTGGGAACTAAAAATCATGCAAGGAGACAATACAAAATATGCAACTGGGACAATGCCAGGAATGGATGATAACCAATACCAAATACCGGAATTTTTACCAGCGGGAAACTACGTGCTTACTTTGCGAGTAAGAAATGTATATGGACTATGGAGTGAGGAAAGCAAACAGGCATTTACAGTGTCTTTTATGTTTCCGGCAAGACCGATCCTATATGTAACCCCATACAAAGAAACTGTTATCCTGCGGATCGAATCGGAAACGGAAAGAAATTTACTTTACCGAGAGATTGATGGGGAAATTGTGGTTCGCGAGCTGGCAGGAAGTGATTTTACAGATTTTAAGATCGGAAGAGCACACGTCTGAACTCCAGTCACATT
>CAJUFW010000055.1:710-4281 GCA_910585655.1 uncultured Lachnospiraceae bacterium | reverse complement strand
GGGAGATTACCGCTACTTTGTTCGGTCGATTACGGAGGATGGATACATGGATTCCGATCCAGTAACGGGAAGCCTCTACTTTGAAGGAATTACCATAGCTGGAACGGATAGCCCAGAAGAGTATGTGAGATTACAGACTACCTATGGAGAAGCTATCTGGAAAACGGCAACTCCAGCAAACGACGTTTCGCTTTTTAATTGCAATGGTCGCCTGTATCCGGTTGCACAATACGCTGGGTATAAAAGCTATATCGAAACACACGAGTACTACCTGGAAAAAGAAGAATATCAGCAATTTGAAGCTATCCAGAAGAAAAACACTTTGTTTTTTATTCGAGATGGGGGCGGAAGTGCTTTTCGGGCAGTGATGACCAATTATTCGGTAAAGCAGAATTACTTCGGCTATTTGATTAGTTTTACTGTTGAAAAAGTGGAGGGATAACATCGTGCAAAGCCTAGAAGTAGAAGGATACTCTGAAACGAAGATAAGAAGTTTTTTGTTGGATAACCGGAAAATCGGATTTGAATATGAATTGCTGGATAAAAATGATCGTTATCTGGGAGAAATATGTTGTGATTGTCGTATGACACACCAAGCGGAGGCTGCTATCAAACGGAGCGCTTCTTTCACCGTACATGAAAAACTGGCGAAAGAGATTGATTTTTTGTCGGATCGGATACGACCTTATATTTGCTTGTATTTACCGGATGGACATAAAATAAGATGGAGCAAAGGGATTTTTTTACTATCTAGCCCGGAACGTACGGAACAGGACAATGGGATTGTACGGCAGATAGAAGCCTATGATAAGTGTTTGATTTTAAGTCAAGACAGGTTTAGCAGCCGCCATCTGCTGTCGGCTGGCAGTAACATAACGGAATCTGTTAAATCTATTATAACAGATTGTGGTATTACTAAATTTCGAGTGGATGAATCGGCTCTTTGCTTGCGGGAGGGGAAAGAGTTTGATATCGGTACAAGTAAATTGGATGCAATTAACGCCTTGTTAAGCTATATCAACTATAATTCTTTGTATTTTGATGATGATGGTTTTTGTTGCATTTCAAATTATGTAAGCCCGCAGCGCCGACGTTATGAGTTTACCTACCAAACAAACGAAATGTCTGTTATCCTACCGGGGGCATCGGAACAGATCGATCTTTATGGGATACCAAATAAATTTGTCCGGTATGTAGAAAGCGGAGAGGAAGATTACCTGATTGCCTCTTATACAAACAACAAGGCAGGAAATAAACTTTCGACAATTAGCCGGGGAATCACAATAACAGATGTAGAAAGCATATCCGGGATTGCTGATCAGGAAACGCTAAACGCTTATGTAGAGCGGATTGCCGATGAAAGGAGCCGGGCTTACAGTACGATCCAACTACAAACGCTTATCATGCCTCATCATAGTCATATGGATTGCCTATTGTTACAACATGACAGTTTGGGAACTTTTGACAAATATATTGAAATGGGCTGGGAAATGGAATTTTCGCATAAAGCAACCATGTCCCACACTCTCCAGAAAGCGGTGGAATTATGGTAAAGTTTAAACTGGCAGAAGTGGTAGAACTATTTGAAGATAAAACAGCTCAAATACAATTTTTAGGAGAAGAAGTGCCAAGCGAAAAGGAATACCCTTATTTGGCAAGCTATGCCCCTGTAGTGGGAGATAAAGTCTTTTTAGCGCCATTGGCAGAAAGTTATGTCATTATAGGTAAAATGTTGTATATGGAGCCGCCAGGAAGTGGTGAAGGCGGATATATCACAACGGAAAATCTACTTATGATGTTGTCTAACTATGCAGAAATCAACCATACACATAACCAATACGCTGCTGCAGGGCATAGTCATAACGGATACGCCACGTCCAATCATGAACATAGCGAATATTCTCGAACAGGGCATACACATGACTATGCGGCAAAAAATCATACACATGACTATGCGGCAAAAAATCATACACATAACTATGCCTCTTCTTCTCATATTCACGATAGGCTGGTTTTTAGTGCAAATGCGTCTAATTATTATGTGCGGATGGATACTACTGGTTCTTTTTGCGGTTCGCAGAATGGGTCAATTACATTAGGGCGTTCGGGCGCACTTTGGAAGCAGGTTTTTGCCAGCAATACCGCAATTAGCACATCGGATCGGGAATTAAAAAAGAATATCAATCCTTTAGATGAACGCTACGAAAAACTGTTTTGCGGGTTAAAGCCAGTGGCTTATCAATACAAAAAAAATGACAGCAATCGGGTGCATACGGGATTTATTGCACAAGATGTCTTGACAGCAATGGAAGCAGCAGGAATTGATAGTCAGGAGTTTGCTGCTTATATAAAAATGTCTGTTTATAAGCAAAATAAAGCAGGAGAAAATACAGAAGAATTAGATCATATAGAATATGGGTTGCGGTATGAAGAACTGATCGCTTTAAATACCTGGATGATACAAAAACTTTTGAACAGAATCGAGGTGCTGGAAGAAAAATGATAAAGCTATTTGGCAATGAAATCACAATGACACGAGGAGACACCGTGCGTCTTGGGTTGACACTCTTAAATATGGATAATACCGAGTATGAGTTACAAGAGGGCGATAAAGTATATTTTACAGTAAAATCTGGCGACAGAGAACGGATTAGTCAAGAAGTATCCGAAGGAATTGTTTTATATCCAGCCGATACTGCTGCCTTAGAGTATGGGAAATATGACTATGATATTGAAGTAGTAAGGGAGAATGGGGATGTGCATACTGTTATTGTATCTAAACTGATCATAAGTAAGGAGGTGCGGGAGTAGTGGAAGAACAGAAACGAGAGGATGGACGGCTGAAAGGGAAGTTAAATTACATAGCGCTTGGAGGAGACGAAGGAGGGCGACAAGTAGAAATAGGCGCAGATGAGGAATATATCAAATGGCGCTATAAGGGTGATCGGGAATGGATAAATTTAATCGCGCTTGAATCCCTCCAAGGGAAACCAGGAATTAACGGAGAACGAGGTCCTCAAGGAGTACCAGGAATCAAAGGCGAACCAGGACCGCAAGGAATTACAGGAGAAAAAGGGGAGCCTGGAGAACAGGGTCTCCCTGGACCGAAAGGCGATCCAGGAGAAACAGGTCCAAAAGGTGATTCAGGCGAAAAGGGTGATCCAGGGGAACAGGGACCTCCGGGACCAAAGGGTGATCCGGGCGAACAGGGACTACAGGGAATCCAAGGGGAAAAAGGAGAGCGAGGAGAAAAAGGGGATACCGGGGAACAGGGTTCTCCGGGTCCCCAAGGTGATCCGGGAGAGCCAGGACCGAAAGGAGAGCCGGGGGAAAAAGGAGATACTGGAGAGCAGGGACCTCCGGGACCAAAGGGTGATCCGGGAGAGCCAGGACCTCCGGGAGAAAAGGGAGAACGAGGAGAAAAAGGTGCAGATGGAACCATGACGTTTGAAGAACTCACGGAGGAGCAAAAAGAATCCCTTCGAGGTGAAAAAGGCGAACCAGGAGAGAAGGGAGACACTGGAGAACAAGGACCTCGAGGTGAAAAGGGCGAAACAGGGGTTCCTGGGCG
>CAJUFW010000055.1:0-700 GCA_910585655.1 uncultured Lachnospiraceae bacterium | reverse complement strand
CGGTAAAGATGGAATTAGTCCTCATATTGGAGAGAACGGAAATTGGTGGATTGGAAATGCTGATACAGGAAGACAGGCGACGGGTCCTCAAGGAGAAGCAGGAGAAAAGGGCGACGTCGGGGAACAGGGACCTATTGGTGAAAAAGGTAATCCAGGAGAGAAGGGAGAACGGGGAGAACCAGGGGTACAAGGCGCTCCAGGAGAAAATGGAATCACACCACATATTGGAGAAAATGGAACCTGGTGGATCGGGGAGACAGATACCGGAATTTCTGCAAGCGGAGAAAATGGTTTAGATGGAAAAGATGGAGACAAAATATCACAGGGAAAAGGAATACTTGTTGAACAAGGGGAAGATGGAAGCAAAAAAATATCGTTGTTAGATGAACAATATACAACGGAAGATAAGCAGAAATTGTCTGGTATTGATGATAAAGCCAACCACTATACACATCCACCCCATACCGCCAAGCCGACTGATCTGTATCTCATTACTGTGGATGATCAGGGACATGTATCTGCTGCTACACCTGTCACAAAAGAGGATATCACTGCCCTTGGTATTCCTGGGCAAGATACTACTTATCAGCAAGCTACTACTACTGTCTCTGGTTTACTCTCTCCGGACGATAAAGCAAAGTTAGATAGTGTAGAGCCAGGAGCGCAGCCCCGGATTGGTGTACCTGTATATATCAGTGCT
>CAJUFW010000054.1:15755-18326 GCA_910585655.1 uncultured Lachnospiraceae bacterium | reverse complement strand
CTACACGACGCTCTTCCGATCTTGCTCACCCATCTGCGGCAACGTGATCTGAGGCATGGTAATCTGCGAAACCGGCACACCACTCATAATGCTCTTCCTTTCCGTTTTCTATCTTCACAGCATCATTCACTGTCAAAATACAATACAATATCTTCTTCCTGCTCCAACTGATTTTGATAGTAGCGGCGAATCGCATGTTTTTTCAATTCGCTCGTCAGCCCCAACGCCTGTATCGTAATCAGGGGCGTCATCGCCACCATCGCTACAATTCCAAAAGCATCGGTTAAAATATTTCCTCCTACAGCGTTACAGGCTCCCATCGCAAACGGCAGCAAGAACGTAGCGGTCATCGGTCCACTCGCCACACCGCCGGAGTCAAAAGCAATCCCGGTGTACATCTTTGGTACAAAAAACGAAAGCAGCAAGGATATAAAATAACCTGGTATCAAAAACCACATAATGGAAATTCCCGTCAAAATCCGAAGCATGGAAATCCCAACCGAAGCGGCTACACCTACCGAAAGCCCCATCCGCATAGAGCGAGCGGAAATCGAACCGTTGGATACTTCTTCTACCTGTTTATTTAACACATGTACTGCAGGCTCCGCCGCTACAATATAGTATCCCATCAGCATACCTATCGGAATCAGCAAAAACCGCTGCGAGCCGGCGCCTATCGTCGCTCCGATAAACTGCCCGGTCGGCATAAAGCCGACATTAACCCCGGTCAAAAACAGTACCAGTCCGATATACGTATAAACAAGACCACTGATAATACGAATCACATGCCGCTTTTTATAGCGCTTTGTCACTGCCTGAAAGATCACAAACATCAGTGCAATCGGTAATACGGCAATCGCTACTTCCTTAAAATAAACCGGAAAGGCACGGACAAACTCCTTCGCTGCCAGCCTGGTAGTAGTAATATCGGCAACTGCGCTCATTTCATATACCGCCGTTTCCGGCTTGTAAAAAATACCCAATATCAACACCGCTAAAATCGGTCCAATGCTGCAAAGCGATACCAAACCAAAGCTGTCCTCCTGCGAGGTTTTATCACTTCTTAGAGCAGCTAAACCAACACCCAACGCCATAATAAAGGGAACCGTAATCGGTCCGGTCGTCACACCGCCGGAATCAAAGGACACTGGAATAAAAGATGCCGGAGCCAGGCAGACCAGCAGAAAAATAGCAGTATAGAAAAAAATCAACATCCTGTTCAATGGAATTTTAAATATAATACGGATAATTGCAATCATCATGAATACCCCGACTCCGGCGGCTACCGCCAGAATCAAGACAAGATTCGGAATCGCAGGAACCTGCTCAGCCAACACCTGAAGATCCGGTTCGGCAAGTGTAATGATAATACCAAATATAAAACCAATCATAATCGGATAACGGGTTTTTTTCGCTTTACTCAGCTCGATCCCCATGCCCTCTCCCATTGGCGTCATCGCCAAATCCGCGCCCAGTGTAAACATCCCCATCCCCAGCACCAACAGCAGAGCCCCAAAAAGAAACAGCACCAGCGTCCCGGAAGATATCGGAGTAATCGAAATACTAAGCAGCAGTACAATCGCTGTAATCGGCAGCACCGACGAGAGAGACTCTCTGATTTTTTCTTCCAAATGCTTCTTCAAATAACCATTCCACCTTTCCCCTAACAGCGCAAGCAATATGACATCTATAATAGCATATCATAAATATTCCTGACGCTCAAGCAATTTTTACATTTTAATAGGAAAAAAGTGTTCTGAAAAAAGAACCCCTGACGCTTTAACGCCAGAGGTTCCAAAACGCAGAGCTATTTATTTTCCTGCAAAAGCGCTATTCTGTTTTCCAGCTACGGCATTGTTCTATCCTGGCTCCCGGCGGAGTATCTCCATGTTCCGGATCACAGGAATAGCGTTCTAACAGCTCACACGGAAACGCTTCGCATTCTCCGCAGTGCTGATGCCCTCGTTCCTGACAGCATATCGCTACCGGGCATTCTCCATGAAACGGATTTCCCTTTGTTTCGATACATCCCTGACAGCCATGGCTGGTTTTATAAGGACAGCCTGTACAATGCAGACCACAACGTGAATCTATCATATTACCTACCTCCCTTTCGTATTAACGCTATCATAGCAAAAGAAACACGACAACAGGGTGGCATGATAGAATATAAATGCTTAATCAATCTTTTCCCCATTGATATAAGTAGCTACAATCGTCGTTGCCGACACCATCGGATCCCCGTCTGCCAGCACGATATCACCGTCTTTCCCTACTTCCAGGGAGCCAACACGGTCTGCGATACCAATATGCTTCGCCGGGTTAATCGTGATCGCCTGAAGCGCTGCAAACGGTTCCATCCCGGATTTTACAGCCAGCCCTGCGCAAAGCGGAAGGTATTCCTGCGGAATAACCGGGCTGTCGGTAATGATTGATACCTGAATACCTGCCTTTGATAAAATACCTGGTGTCTCAAAGGTCTTATTTTGCAGCTCAAACTTGCTTGCGTAGGTCAGAGATGGGCCTACGGCAGCCGGATAGTTCTAGATCGGAAGAGCACACGTCTGAACT
>CAJUFW010000054.1:9828-15745 GCA_910585655.1 uncultured Lachnospiraceae bacterium | reverse complement strand
CACTACCAGATGACCTTCGGTACAATGCTCCATGGTCAGCTTTACGCCGAATTCTTTTGCAATCCGAATCGAAGTAAAGATATCATTTGCCTGATGGGCATGAGCCTTTAGCGGAATCTCTCCGCGCAGTACCGGAAGCAGCGCCTCCAGCTTCATGTCATAGGCTGGTTTTTTAGAAGCGTCCTCCCCTGCTGCATCCAGCTTGTCCTGATACTCTTTTGCCTTATACAACATCTCGCGTAGCTTTGCTGCGGTAGACATACGGGAAGTATTGTTCTTTTCCCGGTAGCAACGCTTTGGATTCTCGCCAAATGCACACTTCATCGCTACTTTTTCCTTTACGATCATATTTTCTACCCGGCTTCCGGTCGTTTTGATTGCCACAAAATAACCGCCCAATACGTTTGAGCTGCCAGGACCGGTGCAAACGCAGGTTACGCCGCCCTTTGCTGCCATTCTTACAGAAGGATCCAGCGGGTTAATACCGTCTACTGCATTTAAGTGAGGGGTAAGAATATCGGTGTATTCGTTGTAGTCCTGTCCCTCATAGCCAATAGCATACCCATCTAACCCCAAGTGGCAATGCGCCTCTACAAAGCCCGGATATACCTGCAGACCGGAAGCATCTACCACCTCTGTCTCTCCGTCTACCGTCAGATTCGGCGCAATCTCCCGAATCACGCCGTCTTCTACCAAAATGTCTGCCTGATAGGCTTCTTCTTTTACGGCGTCGTGAACCATACCGTTTTTGATACAAAGCTTGCTCATTTCTTTTCCTCCTAACGTTCGTTTCATTGCTGTTACGCCTTTCCTATAGGAAACGGCAAATCGATTTGTCGCTTCTTATAAACTAAGTATAGTCCAAGCCTGACCATTATGCAAGCCGAACCTCCCGTTTCTATCGTTTGTGGTTTTCGTTTTTTCTTGCACTCTGTTTCGTTCTGTGCTATGATATGCCAAAAAGCTGTCTTGTCAGCTTTCAACAGACTGTCTTTTTTCAAAACAATAAAATAAAGGAGTTTGACGAATTATGAATGAAAACCTGACGTTATTGACCGATTTTTACGAGCTTACGATGATGCAGGGCTATTTTAAAAATAAGACCAATCCCAAAGTAGTGTTTGACGCGTTCTATCGTGTCAATCCGTCCGGGAACGGGTTTGCTGTCTGCGCTGGTTTAGAGCAGATCATCGACTATATTAAAAACCTGAATTTCAGCTATGAAGATATTGAATATCTGCGTAACCTTTCTATTTTTGATGAAGATTTTCTGGAATATCTGGCTGGCTTCCATTTTACCGGGGACATTTATGCCGTTCCGGAAGGCACTGTCGTCTTCCCGATGGAACCGTTGGTAAAAGTAGTAGCTCCGATTATGGAAGCGCAGCTCATTGAAACCGCGCTTTTAAATATTATCAACCATCAAAGTCTCATTGCTACCAAGGCTGCCCGTGTCTGCTATGCGGCGCAGGGTGATCCGGTGATGGAATTCGGTCTGCGCCGCGCCCAGGGACCGGATGCCGGCACCTTAGGAGCCAGAGCGGCGGTTATCGGCGGCTGCGCCGGTACGAGCAACGTTCTTTGCGCCAAACGCTTTGGTGTTCCGGCGCTCGGTACTCATGCCCATAGCTGGATTATGAGCTTTCCGGATGAGCTGACCGCTTTCCGTACGTATGCCCGGATGTATCCGGATAACGCTACCCTTTTGGTAGATACTTATGATACGCTTCGTTCCGGCGTCCCGAATGCCATTAAGGTCTTTACCGAACTGCGGGATTCTGGCAATATGCCTGTAAAATATGGTATCCGTCTGGACTCCGGCGACCTGGCATATCTTTCCAAAAAAGCCAGAAAGCTTCTGGATGCGGCTGGTTTTACCGACGCTTCGATCTGTGCTTCCAGCGACTTGGACGAATACCTGATCTCCTCTCTGAAATCCCAGCATGCTGCCGTTGACTCCTGGGGGGTAGGCACCAACCTGATTACCTCCAAGGATTGCCCTGCCTTTGGCGGTGTATATAAGCTGGCAGCCATTGAAAGGGACGGCGTATTTGAGCCAAAGATCAAGCTGTCTGAAAATTCCTGGAAAGTGACGAACCCAGGCAATAAAACCATTTACCGGATTTACGACACGGAGGGCAAACTAAAAGCGGATTTGATTGCCCTGACAGAAGAAGAAATCGATCCGAAACAGCCTCTGCTGCTCTTTGATCCGGTTGAAACCTGGAAAAAAACGTTACTTCATCCTGGTGAATATACGATGAAAGAATTGCTGGTTCCGGTATTTGAAGGTGGAAAATGCGTCTATACCTCTCCTTCTGTTATGGATATCCGCGCTTACTGCGCACAGGATATTGATACTCTTTGGGATGAATCCAGGCGTCTTGTCAACCCGCACCGCGTCTATATTGACCTGTCCAAACGGCTTTGGAACCTTAAACAGACACTTTTAGACGATTATAGCGACAAAAAATTCTGATTTTCCGCAGATATCCTCTGGCATTTCTGAAAAAATGTGTTATACTATAGGGAGTTGTGGATAGCAAACGACAAAAAGACGCCATTTGCTGTCCCCTCTTACCACCAGATACACAGTATGTTAATCACTATATTGCCTGAAAGGATGAATTCATTGAAAAGAATTTGGATTGGATTGGGATCTGCTCTGGCTATCACAGTCATTGGTTCCCTGATATATTTTTCTCTGCCGGTTTCTGCCCCGGCTAATACTTCCTATGCGTATGAATATTATTATACAGAGGACTCTTCTAACCAGGAGGACGTCCCTCCAAACGGCTCTCCTGCTGTTTCGGCTTCTTCTGAAAAAGAAGAGTTTCCTCCGGTAGATACGGATCCAGCCAGCACCACTGTTTTAGTCAACCATCTGTACACGCTTCCGGCTGATTACGTCCCGGAAGATTTAGTGGCGCCTGACGTAGAATTTTCGTTTCCTTATATCGCGGATAAGCGGCTGATGCGCTCTGATGCTGCGGCTGCCTTAGAAGATTTGTTTGACGCTGCTTCCAAAGAGGGGATTCGGCTGACTGCTATCTCTGGCTACCGCTCCTATGATCGTCAAAAAACGATTTATCTTTACAACGTCAACAAAAGCGGACAGGATTATGCCAACCTTTATTCGGCTCCTCCCGGACACAGTGAGCATCAAACCGGTTTGACGATGGACGTTTCAAGCATCTCTAACAACCTGGATTTGACCTATTCCCTAGCCGATCTTCCGGAAGGGCAATGGCTTGCCGAACATTCCCACCTCTTTGGGTTTATCATCCGATATCCAGAGGATAAGGAAGAGATTACCGGCTATGCTTATGAACCATGGCACCTGCGCTATGTCGGTGTCGAGATGGCATCTTATCTTTATGAACACAACTTAACGCTGGATGAATATTATGGTATTTCTGCACAGGATTATGAATGGAGCTTTGACTTTGATGCTGTCCGGCGGAATCCTGGAAACACCCTCCCGGACGACGTTCTTTCCTACCCATGGCAGTCTCCTTCCGACACTACCAACTCTGGAAACACCAATCAGGGAAGCAGCCAGACAGGAGGAAACACACCGGTAGAAACCGAACCAGACGAAGAAGATCCAGCGGAAACCGACTCGGAAGATACTGACGAAACCGGCTCCGGGGAAAGCAATTCTGAGGAAGACGATTCCAAAGAAGACGCCTCCAAAGAAGACGCCTCTGATAAAACAGATCAAGAGGAAAACGAAACCGGAACAAAGCCAGACGACACGACTTCAGACGATACATCCTCCGAAGGGGACAACCCGGACGACACGACTTCAGACGATACATCCTCCGAAGGGGACAACCCGGACGACACGACTTCAGATGATACATCCTCTGAAGGAAACAAGCCAGACGACACAACTACAGATGACACATCATCGGGGGAAAACCAGCCTGACGATACCACTTCAGACAATACATCATCCGAAGAAAACAAGCCAGATGACACGACATCGGACGGCACGGTATCTGAGGAAAACCAACCAGACGGCACAACGTCGGATGACGCGACGTCAGAGGAAAACCAACCGGGCAACACGGTTCCGGAGGGGGCGACCTCTGACGAAAGCACCTCAGAAGGTGCAGGAGTTCATTCCTTAGACGCTTCCGGCGGAGCAAGCAGCACGGATACAGAAACCGATACAACGATAGACGGAACCGAAGACGGAGCAGCAGTAGATAGCAAAACCTGGATATTTTGTTAAACGGAGGTCATGAAATTATGATTCGCTTTATCTTGGTTGTTATATTTTTATTCTTTTTTGCCCTGTTCAGCCTGATTGCCCTGCCTGTCGAATATTTGATAGGCAAGCGTTATCCTCGTTTTAAGCAGTCCAGTTCCCAGAAAATTGTTGTGGGAGCCTTTCATATTATTTTGTTTTTATGCGGAACCCGGAAAAAGGTGATTGGCTTAGAACGGATTCCCAAGGATCAGTCCGTTTTATATGTAGCAAACCACCGCAGCTATTTTGACATATTGCTTGCTTATACGACAATTCCCCAGTTGGTGGGCTTTATCTCCAAAAAAGAGGTTTCCCGGATTCCTCTTCTTACACAATGGATGAACAATCTTAAATGCCTGTTTTTAAATCGGGAAGACGCCAGAGAGGGATTGAAAACCATCCTGGCTGGAATTGAGCAAATCAAGGGCGGAACCTCCATGTTCATTGCCCCGGAAGGTACCAGAAATCAGGAAAAGGAGCTGCTTCCTTTTAAGCCAGGCAGCTTGAAAATGGCAGAAAAAAGCGGCTGTCCGATCGTCCCGGTTGCCATCAGTCATGCAGATGAAATATTTGAGCAGCATATTCCGTTTATCCGTAGAACACATATAACGATTGAATACGGTGAACCGATTTTTGTCACCTCGCTTGACTCCGCCGGAAAAAAAATGCTGCTTAATACCGTAAAAGACCAGGTACAGCTTATGTTAGAAAAAAACGATTGATTTTGCCGCTGCATTTTTTTCTTTTCTTTTTTGTAGTTTCATGATACACTATGACTGTTGAATTTTTTTAGAAGGGGGTAACTAGATGAAGCCGTGGTTGATTGTACTGCTGGTAGTCATTGTTGTTCTTTTGGTCGCTCTGTTTTTCCTGTACCGTTTTGGAACAAAGCTGCAGCGCAGACAGGAGGAATCCGAGGCGCAGATGAAAGCCGCCGCCCAGACTACCTCAATCCTGGTCATTGACAAGAAAAAGATGAAGCTGACAGAAGCAGGACTGCCGCAGATGGTCATAGATCAAACACCGAAATACCTAAGACGTTCTAAAGTGCCTGTCGTCAAAGCCAAAATAGGACCGCGGATTATGACGCTGATGTGCGATCCGCAGGTATTTGAGCTGATTCCGGTCAAAAAGGAAATCAAAGTCGTCCTTTCCGGTATTTACATCAGCGGCGTTAAGGGCATCCGCAACAACCTTGAGCAAAAGCCTGTGAAAAAAAGCTTTGCCCAGAAAATTAAAGGAACGTTTGCAAAGACCAAAGAATAAACGAAAGACAGCGTAAAAGCATTTCTGTTTTTACGCTGTCTTTTATTTTGCTATTCAATCTCAGGGATGTTAGTCCTGCCAGCAATAATAAACAGACTGCTCCTTACCTCTACAAATATTTTTTCAGTCTAAATTCCGTCTGCTCGCCAATTTTCTCACTCACAAGTTCAAACAAATTATCACTTGTTGTAAACAAATTTTTCGGATTTCTTCCTATGAGCAAATATTGATTCTTATCATCTAATGATATATACTTTCTCGTCTCATCATCCAATAAAATATCAGTATTATCAATCACTATAAGTTTGCCGGATTCACCAGAAATAATCTTCTTTATATCTTTCTGATAATCTTGATAATTCAGGCATACTATATCCGAATTCACAGCCATAC
>CAJUFW010000054.1:0-9818 GCA_910585655.1 uncultured Lachnospiraceae bacterium | reverse complement strand
AGCCATACACTCTTTCATAAGTGAAAAAGAAACCGTTTTTCCAGTGGCTGATGAACCAGTAAGAATCGTAATATTGTTTGTAAAATCAAAATTAAGTACATATGAGGTATGAACCGTCGAAAAATGTTCCATAACAATTGGCTTACTCTTCATTATTCCACCACCTCTTCAATTCTTCATAGTCCGAGATAACCTTTATTCCCTTTTCATCAAACACTTTAACTCCGTTCATATCAAATGGTATTATAGCATAATCACTATACACTGCTCCTGACTCCAAGCCATACAACACTTCCAATGAATTATCGCCGCATTCTTTCAAGCAAAATACTTTATTAGGGAAGTACAACACATTCAATACAGTTTTACAGCCTGTTGATAAACAGTCCACATCTAATGTAACTCCATTAAACTTTGATTCCATCTTATACTTTCCAATCAGCTTAGAACCATCAATTTTCTCAACAATTGCATTTGCCTTATCATCTATCTTGGAAGCTGTATTCTGATTGAAGAACATATCATTGAGTTCCACATATTCTTTATCATTTGGTATGTCTTTCTTGTCTTTGTATATTATAATCATACCAACACCTCCAATCCGATATTTTCAAATTCTCCATATAACGATGTACCTAAATAAATATTTTTTGCAATAATAAATTGTAAATACAGCAGGTAATCTTATAGATTACCTGCTGTGTAAAACTTTTATCACCAGAATTCAACCTTACCAATCACTTTTAACTCCCGCATCACCGGTCAAAATGCTTGGATACCGCCTGCAAATGCTCAACAATCGGCAGATGCTGCGGACACATCGTCTCGCACTGACCGCAGGCAATGCAGTCTCCCGCTCTGCCAAATTCCTTCGTCAGCCGCTGATAAACTGCGGAATTTGCCGTCCATTTCTTTACAGTCTCCCTCATTTCTTCATTGTAAAGAGAAAAATACTGCGGTATCGCAATATGCTGCGGACAGCCTTCCGTACAATAAGAACAGCCGGTACATGGCACGGCAATGTTGGAGGTAAGCAGTTCTGCTGCTTTCCCTACAAGCTTTCGCTCCTCTTCGGACATCGGCTTAAAATCTTCCATATAGGACAGGTTATCCTGCATCTGCTCTAAATTACTCATTCCGGAAAGCACCATCACCACATGTTCCAAAGAAGCAGCAAACCGTACTGCCCAGGAAGCATGCGACTGCTCCGGATGGTATTCTGTAAACAGCTTTCCTACTGCCTCCGGCAGATTTGCCAGCGTACCGCCCTTGACCGGCTCCATCACAATCACCGGCTTGTTATGCTTTACCGCTACTTCATAACAGGCTCTTGACTGTATCCACTCGCTTTCCCAATCCAGATAGTTGATCTGAAGCTGTACAAACTCCATCTCCGGATGCTTTGTCAAAATCTCATCCAGCAGCTTTGCATCATGATGATAGGAAAATCCCATTGTCTTGATCAATCCCTGCGCCTTTTTTTCAGCCATCCAGTTAAAACAATCCAGCTTTTCAAACTTCTGATAGCTGCCTTGGTCGATACCATGGAGCAGATAATAGTCAAAATATCCGGCTCCTGTTTTTTCTAGCTGCTGATTAAAAATATCGTCCCGTTCTTCTAAGGTGTTGAAAAAGCCTGCGTTTAATTTTGTCGCCAAAGTAAAGCTCTCCCGCGGATAACGATCCACCAAAACCTCCTTCGTAGCGGTTTCGCTCTGAAAGCCGCAATACATCCAAGCGGTATCAAAATAGGTAAAGCCCCTTTCCATAAACAGATCCACCATCCGCTTTACCTGTTCTATATCAATATCCCCAGCTTTGTTCGGATCGTTTAAAGGCAGGCGCATCAAGCCAAACCCCAGCTTCTTCTCATTTCCCGTAAAACCCATGATAAAATCCTCCTTATCCACTTCTGTGCTTTATCATAACAGATTTTTACGGTGAAAACAAATGCTTATCCTTTATACTGTACTATACTCAAAAGGCATATGAGCCGTTTTTATCCTCTATTCCCGCGCAGATACCCGAATTTTAATCTGGCAGTCCGATACATGGGCGTAGTTGATATCCAATCCGTAGACCACTTCCGCGCTGATTTCCGAATCACTTTCTTCTATGTTTAGCTTCATCGTATGAATCCCCATCAGCAGCGTTCCAAACGGCATCTGGTAGACGGTTGAATTTTGCTTTCCCTCTTCAAAGAGCATATGTACGTTGGCATCTCCCTTTTTTAAAACCTCTACCTTTTGATCCGAAAGCTTGAGCAGCACATTTGTCGGCTTCCCGTTTTCCTCCAAAAATTCCTCGTACCGGATATAGTGTTTCCCATTCTGTTTGTGGTATACCGCGGGCATCACCACTTCCAGTGCGTCGTCCTCGGACAATTCATACTGCAAACCGGATAAGCTCACTAAAACATCCTTTGTCATACATCCTCCTCTATATAGCACCACTAACTCTGATTCTATCCTTATCGTGCCAGAGCCAGTTCTATCAGCTTTTCTACCAACGCTTCTCTGCCTATGCCCTTTTCTGCCCAAAGCATCGGGTACATACTGATACCGGTAAATCCAGGCAGAGTATTGATTTCATTGAACACAATATCGCCACTTGTCTCTTCCAGGAAAAAGTCTACCCTTGCCAGTCCATAGCCGTCTACCGCACGAAAGATCCGCACGGCATCTTCCCTCAGCTCCTCTTCCTTCCCAACCGGAAGCTCCGGAGAAAGCACTGTCCTCGAATCCTCACTATGGTACTTCGCCTCATAATCATAAAATTCTGCCGCTGCCAGGATCTCGCCTACCCCGGAAGCTTTTGGATTAAGACCGCCCAAAATGGCGCATTCCAACTCCCGCCCTACAATGGTCTCTTCTACAAGAATTTTTCGATCATGCTCTGCTGCCATATGTAATGCTGCTATCAGCCCTTCCCGATCTGCCGCCTTGGAAACCCCACAGGAAGATCCGGCATTGGAAGGCTTTACAAAAACCGGATAATCCAGCGTTTCTTCCACTCTCCGAACGACCTCCTCCATCTGCCCCAAATCCGCCTTTGCCACCGGAACATAGCGAGCCTGTCGAATCCCCAGTGTATCGACAATCAGCTTGGTGTACCATTTGTCCATACTTACCGCCGAAGACAGCACCCCACAGCCTACATACGGAATCTGTGCCATCTCCAACAGACCCTGAATCGTTCCGTCCTCTCCGTAAAGACCATGTAGCACGGAAAATACAACGTCCACCGGAATCTGTTCTACCGCTCCGTCGGTCAGCTTTAAAATCGCCTTTTGAGCGGCATCCGGTGAAATTACTGCGGTCTGCCCGCTCTTTACCCAGCTTCCATCCTCAATCTGCGTGACATCTTCCACCCACAACCATCTTCCGTCCTTGGTAATCCCGATCAGAAGCACTTCATACTGCTCTTTATTGATACTCCGAATCACTGTCCCTGCACTCACACAGGACACCTCATGCTCCGAAGAACGTCCGCCAAATACGACTGCTACTGTTTTTTTCATCCTTGTTTCCTCCATTCTGAAATTCCACAACCCTTACTGCTTTTATTTTACTCGCTTCTATTTCAGAATTCAACTCTTCATTTGTGCTGTTTGTTATGGAAATAGTGCTGTAGCCATTCCCACACCTGAAACCGTACTTTTACTTTGGTTTCTCCGTCCTGCCAAATCGCCTGAAATTCCTCCTCGGTCAATACCTCCTGTAAGGCTCCTGTTTTCTCTTCCTCCATCTTATAAGAATCCTCCAAAAAGCAAAGCCCCGGAAAGAGCATACACCACCAGTTTTTCCCGGCGGCGCTCCCTATCGAAACCCGCAGGGCTTCATATTCCCCGGCAGGCAGTACCAGGCTTCCATACTGCTTGACCGGAAACCAATCTCTGGTCAGCTCTACTTTTACTGCCAGATCACAGCCCTGCTCCCGGAGAACTGCCTCCGCCCGCTCTTTTATTTCCTCGGTATGACGGGAAAGCACTGCGATCGCTTCCTCCTGCCCCTCTATCCCTTCTAACCACGGCTCTATCTGCTCTAACAGGGCGTCCCGCACTATCAGCTTTAACGCCTGCGCCTCTTTTTCGTCGCTGTCTGCCAGCACATGAAACCGCACTACCGCAGGATACAGTTTTTGGCTGATCACCTCCTGCTGGCGCTTTGCCGTACCGGCAAACAACAAAGCACAGCCTACCAGTAAAATCATTCCATAAGCACTTTTTTGAAACCAAACATTCCGGGTATGCTCCTGTTGCCATCTCTTTTTCCATAGCAAAATATAATCCTGTATCGTATGTAACATCGGTATTCCCTCCCTGTTTTCGCCGTCCTATCCGGCGTTTTCTCATAGTAAGAGAATACCCTTATTTTTTTGATTTATACTTAAGTTGCGCTTATTGCTTGTTATTGATCTTTAATTGTCCGGCTGACTTCCTCTACCTGATTGGTAATATGACGGCGAATCGCCGCCTTTGCCTCTTCCTTTTTTCGTTTTTGCAGGCAGAACAAAATCTCTTCATGTTCCTGTAAAATCTGTGAATAAGTATCCGGATTTTTCAAATGCTCAATCCGATAGCGATACATCTGCTCTTGGAGATTGCTTACCATCTGAATCAGACGCCGGTTATTGGTCGCCTCAAAAATAATATCATGAAATTGGATGTCCCGTTCTGCAATTACCGTAATATCCTCTCCGGAAAAGCTCTCCTGAAACTCTTTCATGCTATGTTCCAACTGCTGCAAAGCTTCTTCTGAAATCCGCTCGCATGCCAGATCGACTGCCAACTCCTCCAGACTGCAGCGCACTTCCAGCACGTCCAGCAAATCTTTTTTCGTAATTCTTGCCACTGCCGCTCCCTTCCGCGGCACCATTACCACCAGTCCTTCCAGCTCCAGCTTCCGGATCGCTTCCCGGATCGGCGTCCGGCTTACTCCCAGCTTTTCCGTCAGCTGCAGCTCCATCAGACGCTCCCCAGGCTCTAACTCTCCCATCAAAATCGCACGCCGCAGCGTGTGGAATACTACGTCACGCAAAGGCATATATTCATTGATTGTCACCTGAAAATCCTTCAACCCTCTCATCCCTTTCTTTTGCTGTTTGTTTTTCCATTTGTGGACGCTGCAGCGGATGGAACCACCTGCTCAAATAAATCTGACGTATCCTTGTATCCTGTCTTAACTGCTCTCTGACCTGCTTTGCCTCGTCTTCCTTTTGGAAGAGACCAAACACCGTCGTACCGCTGCCGGTCATCATCGCCCGGAGCGCTCCTCCTGCCGTCATCACTCGCTTGATTTCCTCGATCACCGGGCATTCCGCCGCCGTTACCGGTTCTAATACATTGCCCATTGCCCCTGTTATCTGCTTCAAATCCCGCTGCCGAAGCCCTTCTAACATAGCGTCAATATCCGGATGACAGACTGAAGTACAGGCGTCGTACCTTTCATAGATCAGCTTTGTCGAAGCGCTTGCTTTGGGCTTTGCAATCAATATATGACAGTCCGGAGGAGCCGGAAGCGGCGTCAGCTTTTCTCCAATCCCTTCTGAAAGCGCCGTCCTCCGCAGAATACAATAGGGAACATCCGCACCCAAACGCAAGCCTCTCTTCATCAGCTCTTCCTTGGAAAGACGAAGCCGAAACAGATAATTCATCCCTACCAGCGCCGCCGCCGCATCCGCGCTGCCACCAGCCATACCTGCCGCTACCGGAATAAACTTCTGCAACCTGACATGCACGCCCTGCCGGATATGAAATTCCTGCCTTAGCAATTCAATCGCGCGGCACACCAGGTTTCCTTCTCCCGTAGGCAGATACGCCAGATTGGTTTCCAGGGAAACACGATCCGTGGAAACCCGTTCCATATATAATCTGTCATAAATTCCCACGGTCTGCATGATCATTCTTACCTCATGATAGCCGTCCTCTCTTCTTCCGACAATATCCAGTCCCAAATTTATTTTTCCATATGCCTTTAGCTTTATCTGCTTCATTTTTTACTCCACCCAACACCCTTCCTTTGTATTCTACACATCTTCGATATCAAACAACTTGACTTTCCTGTACTTTGTATACACTGTTTTCTGCTTTTATTTTACGTCATATTGTCCCTTCTTGCAACACAGAAAATACATTTCCCAGAGATTTCCCAGGAAACGGTTAAGAATTTCCGTTTTTTATCCGATATATGGAATACAAGTGAACCTATATTGGCATCATGGATGATGCCGCGCTTAGAAAGGAGTCTTAGACATGTATACAAACGGAGTTTCCTCCACAGGCAGCGCTTATACGAATGCCGCTTCTTATACCAACACAAAGACAAATAAGACAGCGGATTCCTCCACGACCTCCTCTGCTAATAAGAATACAGAGCAGGGTGCCGTATATGAGCCTAGCAAGCCTGCTACCAACACCAGTTCTTCCAAAAAGCCTACCAAGGCAGAGAACGCTGCTATTGTCAGCCAGATGAAGGCAGACTTAGAACAGCGTAAGCAGCAAATGCAGAACATAGTCAACAAGATGTTAAGCCAACAGGCAAATACCTGGAAAAAGACTAACGGCGTCGATATGTATGCCTTTCTTCGTTCCGGGAACCTGACCGCTGACGCAAAGACCATCGCACAGGCGAAGGCTGATATTGCCGAGGATGGCTATTGGGGCGTAGAGCAGACCTCTGACCGCCTTTTATCCTTTGCCAAGGCATTAGCTGGTAACGATGCCGGCAAAGCAGACGAAATGCTAGCTGCTTTCAAAAAGGGCTTTGAGCGCGCTACCGGCGCATGGGGCAGCAAGCTTCCTGACATTTGTCAGAAAACCTACGATGCTACTGTAGAAAAATTCAACGCTTGGAAGAATGGCACAGAAGGCAGCGAAGCATAATTGACTGTCGAACTTAAAAAAGAAAACAAAGAGCAGAGATACCGCTTGTCGGCATCCCTGCTCCTTCTTATTTTTCCTCAATCTGCCAGAACCATGTAATGATTACACCAGCAAAAATCGCTATCTATGCTCTCCCAGTTTTTCCAATATCGCCATAACATCTGGCTGTGTTGGCGTGAACTTTATACCACGCTTTAACATACCTACGACTTTTCTAGCCTTCTCGTTCTATGTATTCTTCTGCCGCCTTACAGCGAAGGACTATACTTTCGACCCGACCATTTATATACCACATATCGGTCAGTGGTAAACTTTCTTTGTACTTACATTCTAACAAGCACAAAGAGGAAAGTCAATAGGGCTTTCCATTAAAATTATATGTAAAAGACCAGAAATATACACTTATCCTACAATAGAAATTATTTTTCATATGGATTTTCCCCTTATCTCAAATACCTCCATGCGCGCGAGTGTGCATCCCGCCCGGAGAACTTTCCTATCATATAAAAAAGATAGGAACAGGTACTACCTGCCCCTATGCTTTTCCTCCCTCTACCTCCGGTACACACTTTCCTTTTGTACCAGCACACGCATCCCTGGTTCTAGTTCTCCGGTCAAAGCCTCATTCATTCGCTTTAGCTTATCCACAGGGACACGATATTTCCGTCCCACTGTCCACCACGAATCCCCGTCCTGTACATAATATCCGGTAATCCCTGGCATATTCTGTACCTCTTCCTCTGGTATCTCTGCTTCTGTATATCCTGTGATCACCTTTTCCCCTGCTTTACGGAATAAAAAGGTGTCCAGGTTCAACGTAGCCTTGGCGTCTATTTCCCTGCCGTCTAACAGGGAGAGCGCCACCTGGTCAATCACAGGCTTTACTTCATAAGTATCCTGCTCCAAAAAGCCTTCCACTGGTATCAGTTCTTCAAACGGCAGCATCCCCTTTACTGAATAGACCGGTGTCGTATCTTCTGGTGTAATATACAAAATAGGCAGCTCTACGATTCCCTCTACCCGGATGGAATTTCCCTCCTGACTGCACTCGTCTACTTTGACTGTCCCGCTGGTGCCGCATAGCTGTAAAATACCCGGCGCCGATTCCGGAAGCTGAATTCGGTTGTTTAAACGAAGCTTGTTGCTGTAACGCCCGCTTAGCTCCTGTAATTCCAGCTCTTTATAAACCGGCTCCAGACGACGATCTGTTGCATAAAAATCCTCTAACATATCCAGTCGCTCTTCACCATACGTTTTGACTGACAGTTCCAAAATCACCTCTACATCCAAAATCCGTTCTTCGCCGTCCTCGTCTGGTTTGATTTGGATATCCTTTTTCAAAATGCCAACCTCTACATCCGGTATCATATCCTGGGTACAGCCAATACATTCCGGTGTTCCGGAAAACGGCAGCTCCAATTCCAAAAACTGTAACTTATCTGTTTCACCCCCGTAGTAGAAAATCATAAAATACAGTTCGCCCTTTAAGCTGAATTTATCGTCCTGCAGCCGGATCTCTACCCCGCGCAACGATACCTCTTGATAGACGATTTCTTCGATATCCGGCTTGGCAGCAGGCAATATGTATTCATCCTTTACCCGGAAAGTATCTTTTTTAGCCATCCGTTGCTGAGTCAGCGGCAAAGTTTTCCGTTTGCTCTGAATACAGCCCTCCGCCGCCCCGTCAACCGAACGGCTGCCAAACGGACGGCTGCCGAATGACATACTGCCGGAACTGCTACTGGAAGCTACCGGCGTCTCCCATTCCTCCTCGCCGTCCCAACTATCTCCGCCACTTTGTTCACTGCCAAAATACGGTTCTGATGAAAGCCCCCAGCTTGTTTCAGGCAAACTCCCGCCTCCGCCAAAGGAAGTCTCTGACAAATCGGAGACGATCTCTTCCATCGTCCCCTCCTCTCCCTTTACATGCGCCGTTACGATAGCGCGTACGCTGATCTTTCTGGAATTGATTACTTCTACGCTTAAATCCTCCAAAATCCACTTTACCATCACCTGGCTTTGGCAGACTTCCGGCAGGTTCACCCACTCCTGAAAGGGAATTTCCCCATTCATTCCCTGCATTCTGCCGCCTTCCCCTTCGCTGATATAAAATATCTGGAACTGCAGTGTCCCATCTAACTGCACTTTATCCCCGTTTGGCGTCACCTCATTGGTATGAATTTCCCCCTGCTCCGCTACAATCTGGCGCACATCCGGCTTCCGGTCTGGTACGTTAAAGTCGTCGTCAAGGGTAAGCTGGATACTTCCCCGGCATCTGCCCTGATTGACCGAAACCAACTTTTTTACAAGCTCCATAGATCATCCTCCTATATACATACCGCAGACTTTATCTAACAGAATTCTATGCCGCCTGTCCTCAAGATATGACAATCCCATAAAATTAATTGCTCTAAATCCGGCTATTCTCTCCTTGACGATACCGCTATGATACGATAAACTATACATAATAAAGAGACCCTATCACTATTTATCAACGAAGGAGGACGCTATGGAATCATCGTACCACACACCCGATTTTGGATTTTGTGAAATGCAGGAAATTCAACGCCAGCTCCAGGAAAAATACAAAGATAAATGGGAACCTTTAACCCCAGAAGCCAGTTTAAAAACCTTTCTCTGGCTGATGATCGAGCTGGGAGAAGCCGCAGATGTTATAAAAAAAGAAGGAAATGAGCGTATTATGAAAGATACAAAAGTACGCAGGCATTTTATAGAAGAATTGACCGATGTCATGATGTACTTTAACGACGCGCTGCTTTGTTATGATATTTCTATTGAGGAATTAAAAGAAGTTTACTTGGAAAAGCATCACCGAAATATGGAGCGTTGGTAAGGATTTTACACACACATGATATTTCTTTACAGAAGGGAGCCAAAAATGGATCTATGGATTGAAACTTTATTAAAATCAAAA
>CAJUFW010000053.1:13755-18534 GCA_910585655.1 uncultured Lachnospiraceae bacterium | reverse complement strand
AGTTCAGACGTGTGCTCTTCCGATCTTTACACCACAGTTCCTGCCTGCTCCGGCTGTAATACGTCATTTTACCTGTTTCTATGGTCTTATTATAAGCCTCTTCGTTCATATATGCAAGCATTAAAACTTCATTTGTACGATAATCCTGTACGACAACCGGAACTAATCCGTCGGCGCCAGGGCGAAATTCCCCAAAAGGAAGCCTGCTTTCCGGGATATGCACGCAAATTCCTGTTCCCGCAAAGCGCGTTTGACTTTTCGGATATCCTTTCCCTGGTAAAAATTAGTAGCTACTCCATCTACTCCTTCCAAACCAAGCAGATCCGTCAAATCATTCCGCAGCAGGCTGTCCCGAATCCGTACAGAAAATATATGCTCCCGCAGTCGTTTTGCAAGAACAGCAGATAATTCCACGTGTTTTAAAAGGATTTGCTCCAATCCCAGCCCTTTTAAACGGAGCAGCAGTTCCTTGCTGCATTCCCCATTGGAATAATCTAACTCCAAGCCAACCTTTTTTGCTCCAAAGCGCGCCAACGCTTCTTTTAATACCTCTTCTTTTCCATCCGCCCGCAGATAAACCCGTTCCGCCCCCGTATATAACGCTTTTTTCACATCCTCAAAACGTTCTGCAAACACACCGACGGCAAAAGGCATGTCCTCTGTCTTTACCTTTCGTACAAGCCCGATAAAGCGCTCTCTGACGGCTTCTTCTTTGGAAAAATCATAAATATAATACCCGTCGGCTCCCTGATCCTGATAATCTGCTATCAAACTTTTCAGGTTTTCTTCCCGTTCCCCGACTGCATTTAAGTCGGCATAAATCTGCTTTCCCATGCTTTTTGTCCCCTCTACTTTTTCTTTTTACTACAGACTTCCTTTGGCAGAAAGGACGCCGTTAATCCGTCCATCCAAAGAAACGGCTTCCGAAAGCGCTCTGGCAAAGGACTTAAACGTAGCTTCGATCAAATGGTGTGTGTTTTCTCCATCCATTTGTTTGATATGCAGGTTCATTCCAGCCGCGTAGGCAACCGCCTGGAAAAATTCCCGTACCAGCTCGGTTTCCAACGCTCCTACCCGTTCGCTTGGAAGCGTCAGATGGTATTGCAGGTATGGTCTGCCGCATAAATCCACAGCACACAGCACCAGTGCGTCGTCCATCGGCAGGATACACGAGCCATAACGCCGAATTCCCCGTTTGGCGCCTACGGCATCTCTTATCGCCTGCCCCAAAACAATCCCTACATCCTCTACCGTATGATGACCGTCTATCTCAAGATCTCCCTGACAGCTTAACTTTAAATCAAAGATTCCATGCTTGGCAAAGCTGTTTAACATATGGTCAAAAAACCCGATTCCGGTATCAATCCGGGCGTCTCCGCGCCCGTCTAAGTTTAATTCCAGCAAAATATTCGTTTCTAAGGTCGTTCGCTGGATACTGCTTTTTCTCTCTTCCATCTTACCCTCTCCTACTCAAAACGAACCGATATCGAATTCGCATGAGCGGTCAGTCCCTCCGCCTTGGCAAAATAAACGATATCCGGATAAATCTTTTCTAACGCTTCTCTGGAATAAGAAATAATACTGGATTTTTTCATAAAATCATCTACGCTAAGCGGAGAGAAAAACTTGGCTGTACCATTGGTCGGCAGCACATGATTCGGTCCTGCAAAATAATCTCCCAATGGCTCGCTACTGTACTCTCCTAAGAAAATCGCTCCGGCGTTGCGGATTCTTGTCATCGTATCAAACGGATTGGCAGTCAGGATTTCCAAATGCTCTGAAGCAATCTCATTCGCCGCCTCAATCGCTGTTTCCATATCCGGCGCCACCAACAAATACCCATAATTTTCCAATGATTTCTTTAAAATCTCTGCGCGGGATAACGTTTCTAAGAACCGATCCACCCAGCCGGAAACTTCCTCCGCCAATCTGCGGTCAGTCGTCACCAAAATGGCAGAAGCCAACTCGTCATGCTCTGCCTGGGAAAGCAGGTCAGCCGCCACATAACGGGCGTTAGCCGTCTCGTCTGCCAATACCAGAATCTCGCTTGGACCGGCGATGGAATCAATGCTGACATGCCCGTAGACTGCTTTTTTTGCCAACGCCACATAAATATTGCCAGGTCCTACGATTTTATCTACCTTAGGAATTGTAGCCGTTCCGTACGCCAGGGCTGCGATCGCCTGCGCGCCGCCTACCTTATAAATCCGATCCACGCCGGCTTCTTTTGCCGCTACCAAAGTTCCCTCATAAATGACGCCATCTTTTCCCGGCGGCGTTACCATAATGATTTGCTCCACACCTGCTACTTTGGCTGGAATCACGTTCATCAGCACCGAAGAAGGATAGGCGGCTGTTCCGCCTGGTACATAGACACCGACCGAGCGCAGCGCCGTAATCTTCTGCCCCAGTATCGTTCCCTGCTCCGTACTGTCAAACCAACTGTTTTGCCGCTGCTTTTCATGATAGCTGCGGATGTTGACAATCGCCCGGCGAATGACCGCTACCAGCTCGTCGTCTATTTTCTTATAAGCGTCTTCGATTTCCTCCTCTGTCACCAGCAGCATTTCCGGCGTCAGGACGGCTCCGTCAAAACGCTCTGTCAGATCCAAAATCGCACGATCACCCTCCTGGCGTACCCGCTGTAAAATCTCCGCTACCCGCTCCTCGTACTCGGTGTATTGATTTGGATTTCGCTTCAATAAATTTTCCTGCAGGTTTTTCCTGCTTTGCTCCGTTAATTCAACAATTCTCATTCTGATTTCTCCTTTTTTAAGTTCCGCAGAATCCTTACCAGGGCATATATCCAAAGTTCGGTTTCCAGCCGCAAAAAGACGCGTCTGTAAATCGAACTATGCCCTGTCCAGGATTCTGCTGTTGGGCGTTTTGAGTTCCGCAGAGCCGAGTTTACTCGGCTTTATCTTTATTTTGAGTTCCGCAAAATTCCTCCCAAGACATATCAACCGGAGTTTAATTTCCAGCCGCAAAGAGACGCGTCTGTAAATCAAACTATGTCTTGTACGGAATTTTGCTGTTGGGCGTTTTAAGTTCCGCAGAATCTGATTTATTTTTTTAACTGTTCTTTCACATCCTGAATCAGTCGTGTAATCCGTTCCTTTTCCATCTTCATGCTGACCTGGTTGACGACCATGCGGGCGGAGAGGGGGAGGATATGTTCTAAGACGACTAGACCGTTTTCTTTTAAGGTGGATCCGGTCTCGACGATATCTACGATCACCTCGGAGAGACCGACGATGGGTGCTAGTTCAATCGAGCCGTTTAGTTTGATGATTTCTACGGTTTGGTGCTTGTAGTTGTAAAAATAATCTTTGGCAATCGCCGGATATTTGGTTGCCACTCGGATTAACTCGCCGTGTGCCAGAAAGTCTTTGGCTTCCGGCGGACCTGCCACACACATATGGCAGCGTCCAAAGCCCAAATCCAACACCTCATAAAGACGACGACGTTCCTCTAACAGTGTGTCTTTTCCGACGACGCCGATATCCGCTGCACCGTATTCGACATAGGTCGGGACGTCGCTTGCCTTTGCCAAGAAAAACTGCAGTTTCCAGCCTTCGTTGGTAAAAATCAGCTTCCGGGAGGTTTTGTCCTTCATTTCTTCGCAGGTAATTCCGATGTTTTCTAATAGTTCCATCGTCTGTCTGGCAAGACGTCCTTTTGCCAGCGCTACCGTCAGATATCTCATTTGGACGCGCCTCCTTCCTTTATCTGCTCTATCCGTGTAAATTCCTGATGATTTTTTTCGGTTGAAGGAAGTGCTTCTATTTGCAGAACCGCAGGAACTCCTTCGGCGCGAAGCGCTTGTACCCGGTGGATTCCTTCCGCTTCACAGGTAGGGTCACAAAGTACCAAAACCCGCTCTTCTGCCGGAAAAAGGTCGATTTTCTGGCGGGCAAGCGCGAAAAGCAGCAAATCCACATTTACTGCCATCCCTACTGCCGGAACATCTTTGCCAAACTGCCCAGCCAGATGATCGTAACGTCCGCCGCTGACAATCGCCTCCCCTGTCCCATACGTATAGCCCCGAAAAATCAGTCCCGTATAATAATTTAATTTCCCCAGCATACCCAAATCATAGGTAATATAGCCAGAACAGCCATACAGCGATAGAATCCGTTCGATCTCCTTTAGACGTAAAAGCGCCTCCCTTGCCCCTGGAAGCTTTTCTGCCTCTGCCAGCGTCTGCAGCGCCTGCATATCTTCCATACTGCCAAAACATTCCGGAAGAAGATGCAGCAGTTTTTGACAGCCTTCCGGAATATCCTTCTGATGTTCTGCTAAAAAGTTATCCACTCCATAGCTGTATTTATCTTCAATAAACGTACGCAGCTCTAAAACCGCCTCTTCGGGCAACGTTGTTTCGGCAATGATTCCGGCAAAAAATCCGGCGTTTCCTACCTCTAACTGAAACTCCTCTAAGCCTGCCTGCCGCAGCACCTCGACTGCCAGTACAAGCACTTCTGCGTCTGCATAGGCTCCCCCGTCCTGTAACAGCTCTACGCCAATCTGTGTCGTTTCCTTTGGCTTTCCCTGATAACCGCTGTTATTGACATAGGTACTTCCCTGATAGCAAAAACGCAGCGGTTCTTTTTCTTCCCGATAATACTTTGCCACGCAGCGGGCAATAGATGGCGTAAAATCCGGACGCAGTACCAGCGTGTTTCCTTCCCGGTCAAAAAAACGATACATTTCCTGCATTGGTACCGTTCCACGTTCCTTGCGGAATACGTCGAAAAATTCAAATCCCGGTGTCTGGAT
>CAJUFW010000053.1:0-13745 GCA_910585655.1 uncultured Lachnospiraceae bacterium | reverse complement strand
ATTGGTAGCCGCCCAAACGCAGCCGTTCATATAAAAGCTGCTCTAAGCGCCGCTTTCTTGCTTCTTCCGTTCCATAAATGTCCCTCATTCCTTCCGGCGTATGTAACAACTGGCTTTGCATCTTCTTTTATCCTTTCTCTAATACTCTGCTCCTGCCTGATACCATTCATAAGTCGGCGTTACGCCCTCTTCCTTCGCAAATTCGGCTTCCAGAGAACCGCAGAAATACCATTCCAACAGTGTTTTGAAATCCGGAGCAGCCGGGCTTCCATGAAGTAGACCGTCCTTTCCCAGATAAATCGTAGTCCAATCAAATTCCTCATGGTCAAACCAGACTAACGACCAGGTTCTTTCCTTCTCCTCCTGCACTGCTTCCTCCGGCTTACTCAGATCCAGACAAAGCGGTCCCCAGCCGGCGCCCCAGTCTCCGATCGGGACAAGGTATTGAAAACTATTTTCCGGAAGCTCGCAAAAGTCCTGTATTTCCTGTAGTATCTCTATCCGTTCTTCTAATTCCTCCATACTCCGATAGTTCCACAGCAGCAGCCAAAGTGGACTGATTTCATCCAGATGATAGGCGATGGAACACAATTCGATATCTCTGTCCGGAAAGCAATAAGATGTCAAAAATGCCCGATACAAAGAAGGCAACGTGATCTGATGCTTTTTTTCAAATGCCTTAATCTCCTCTTCTGTAATAGAAGAAGGCGTCAAATCCCCTTCTGATATCCATCCCCGTTCCCTTAAATTCTGAACTGCCTGCTCAATAAACTCCTTACTCTCCTGATAAGTCATGTTTGGTTTCCTTTCTTTATCACTTTAACGTGCTACTACGCTACCATAACAACTTGAATGTTTCCATTATAGAGAATCTTCTCTTCTTTGTCAATCACGATTTTCCAAATCATGCTGCAACTGCTCCAGATAATGAATCGGCACTCCGGTAGAAGCAGAAATACTCCAGCCCTCTTCCAGTTCGTCTCGCCGGAAGCTTTTCCGTCCTCCCCCCTCGGCTCTCTGCCAAAAACGATACATCTGCCGAAAAGTCAGATAATAAAATTCATTCCGACTCTGAAAATACAATAAAAGAAAGGCAATCCCGCCCTGCTGTTCAAATTCCTGCATAAAGCGCACCTGATGAGCATGGATGTTCTGTAAGGGGAAGGTTTCTGTCGCACATTCCTTTGCATCAAAGCATACCGGAATCCCCTGCACGACCCCAATATAATCCACCGTACTTTTCTGGTCAAAATAAGCCAATGTGATATGTCTTGTCTCAGAATCAATGGTAATCGGTTTAATCGGTGTCGGTATTTTTTGAATCAAAGCCAGATGTTTTTCTTCATATTTGCTGTTGGTTAAATTGATCAGTTCTTCGAGGATAGACCCCCGAAGCCCTCTTGAATTCCAGGACGGCATGAATGTTTCCTACTTTCTTTTTTAAAATTTGTTCTAAAACCGGTGGAAGCTTTGCCTGTATCACCTGACCTGACAGGTTCGGCAGTTCTGTCTGTATGGGAAACACAAGCTTCCAGGCATGTAAAAACTGGGAAGTTAAGCCGTACCGCCGAAAATATTCGTTTGTTTTCCGGTAGCCATATTTGCCGTCGCCGACGATAGGATGACCGATACTGGCTAAATGCGCGCGAATCTGATGTGATTTTCCGGTAATCAGATTCACCATAAGCAACGTATAGTTTTCCTCTTTGCTGACGGCAAGCGGCTCGTATTCTGTCTGAATCAAAGAAGCTCCCTCTCGAAAAGAGTCATAAATTTCCACGGTATTATGCTGTTCTTTTTTATATAAATAACCCTCGATTTTCTTTTTTTCTGTGATCTTTCCCACTACCAACGCCAGATAATATTTATGTACCGTCCGCTCTGCCAGCATACGGGAAAGTGTCTGCAGCCCATACAGTGTTTTTCCAGCCAGAATAATCCCGCTGGTATTCCGATCCAGACGGTTGCATACCCCTGGCTGAAACACACTTTGTTCCGAAGGCGTCAAGCTGCCGCTTTCCTCTAAATAATGCCGGATCCATTCTGTTAAAGTAACATCCTCTTTTCTGGCTTTTTGAGACAACACGCCGACAGGCTTATTTAGAATCAAAACCTGCTCGTCTTCATATAAAATTTCCGGTTCCGGCTGGTTCCAGAGAAAAGCAGACGCAGGCGGTACAGAAAAAAGAGTTCCGCCGAACTTTAAAATCGTTTCATCCGAAAGAAATAATCGAAGCTCGTCCCCCTCCTTTAAAAGCTCCGAGCCTGCCGCCTTTTTTCCATTTAGGGTAATATTTTTTTTCCGGAGCATTTTATAAAGAAAACTGACCGGAGCCTCCTTTAAGTAACGCCCCAGATATTTGTCCAGTCTTCCGCCTGCCTCCCGGCTTGTGATGATTCGGTGCTGCATAATGGTTCTCTCCTATTTTATTATTCCAAACACTCCGGATCCCCGATTTCTTCCTTCCCCAAATAAACCAGATAAGGCTTTCCTTCATAATAATTCATGATTTGCCTTCTTAGCCGGGAAGGATATAAGGGCGTCCGATTTAATGTCGCAATCTCCAGCCAGTCGTAGCCGATCTGATTGGTGTCTCCGGATAGTACCGCATCCGGCAGGTCAGAACGATATTCACAGTGAAAAACCAGATCAACCCGATGAAAGGCTTCCCCATGTGGTCCCTCTATTACAAAAAGAAGCTCCCCGCAGTCTACCAGAATTCCAAGCTCCTCTGCTACTTCCCGGCAAACAGCCGCAGGCAAAAGCTCCCCTGCAGTCTGACCTCCTCCTGGAAGAATATACCATTCCTCGTCCTGATCCCTTATTTTGAGTGCCAGCATTTTCCCGTCCTTTATAATCAGTGCCTTAGCAGAATTTCGTATCGTTCGTTTCAAGGCTGTTCGCTCCCTTCTATAGATGCCTCTGCCCGCTCCTCTAAAATTCAGATATTTAAAAGCAGCCGACATCTCAGCAGGATACCTAGATATCGGCTTCTTCTTTTTCTATACAATTCATCATTTGGATTTAAGATAAATTATCAGTTATATATCGGAATCTAACGCCATTTTTCTCTAATTCTTCTATAAACTCAATCAGTAAATTAAATATATCTGTATCTAACTTTCCTAACACCCTATAAGACAATTTATTTTTATTAAAGAAGTAAAATTGTTCTACTTTGATATAAGCTGATTTTTCATTTCCGTCTCCCTCTATATCCAAATCCTCTGGAACAATCGGAAAATTTCCTGGGTATGCTAATTTCCTCTGTTTTTGCTCTTCATCCTTTATAGATGACATAACCAAAGCCACAAAATCAAAATCTATACCACGTATTTGTCCATTCCTATCATCTAATACTACAAAAGAATGGGTAGACAGTCTTTTCCCCGCATCTTTATATTGGTAAACTACAATAATATCTCCAATTTTACACATATCCCCTACCATTCCTTTAGCTTTGCTTTTTAATAAGAACTTTCCTTTCTCCATTTAAAACTGCCTGTGACCATTTAATAGGAATGATTTCTTCTAAAGATTCTTCTGTGGATAATTCTTCCTTTTCAAACTGAATTTTTGAGAAGTCTAATCTTTTATATTCTCGTTCCTTATCCCAGCTTGTTTTCATCTTCGCTCCTGCCTTCCTACTATATTTGTCAACTGCTAAATTCATTTATTAACTTTGACTTTATTTTACACAATTCTAATATTTTTTGCAATCAAAACTATTTTTTCCTTCCTAACAAAACGATCCGCTCCCTTCTATAGATGCCTTTGCCCGCCTTTGCTTTTGCAGCCAATCATAACAGCGTTTCGTATAGCGTCTTACTTCTGTTTCCCGCCCGGACAAGTTCTGTTTGAGCCGCTCACAGGTCTGCAGCGCCAGATGATATTGTTCCTTCGTAATATCCCCCTCACTCCTGGCTTCCTCTAATTCATCCCGGTCATCCTCCATAATTCTTCCATCTGGGAACAGAACCAAATCCAAATATAAATCATCAAAATAAGGGATTCCGTCCGGATCCAGCCCTTTTCCTGCAATCATATCAATATACCAGAGTACAGGCTCACCACTGGCATCTAGCAACGCTGTCATACAGAGAAATTCTTTCTGCGGCAAAATAGTCAGCCAGGTCAGATTTTTGTCACAGATACAGATTCTTTCTCCCTGAAAGTTCCAAAATAGCGGCTCCTTAACCTCCTGAATTTCAAACATGCTAAGGTAGCCCACAAGCCAGTCTTCTTTTACCTGAATTCCATAGAATGTTTTTTTACAATTCCAATGTGGATAAGCCAGACTTTTTCGTTTCATAGTACCTCCCTGTCCGTTTCAATCAATACTTTTTTTCCTTCAAAGGCAAAACCATATCGCCAGATATGCTCTTCTGGTATTCCCTTTGCTATCAAAGCAGAAGCATATTGTTTTTCACGAATTTGCGCTAATGCGGATTGAACGGTTTCCTGAAGATGCTGTTCTTCTTCTGGATCGTAAACCTTAAACTCGATAATAATAGCGTCATCGGCATGATTTCGGGGTTCTAACATGACATCATAGCGACCAAAACCGCTTTCTCGATTTGAAGTCAACATATAACGATCGGTTAATTCAACCAGTAAACCCAGCACAAATCCATGATAAAAACGTTCCGGTTCCAGCTTCCCCGATAGCTTCTTTCCGGTATCAAAATAACTGAAAGAGACCAGAGCTACCTCATTCATATACTTATTCATTGCTTTGACATCTTTTAACAGCAAGGCTTTGATAAAGTTATTATACTGGCTTTCTGCCATAGTAAACCATTCCCCTATCATCCGTAAAAACATACCCTTTACTTCCTTATTGGTCAGAGATAAGGTATACATCCATTTAGAATGGTCGCTCTGAAATTCTGCTTTTACTACCTTTAAGTAACCACTTGCCAACAGCAGGCTCCAGATACCAACTTTGTGATAAGGTAGTTGATAAAAAGCAATTTGTTCCTCCAACTCTGTAGTAATGGTCTGATCCGATAATAACAGTTCAAACTCTTGCTTCACATCTATACTGCCTTCCTGAATCAACTTCCCTGCCAGATGGTTGCTGCTTGTATTGACCCAATAGCTTCCAAGTTCCCGTTTATCCAGATAGTTGATAATAGACCATGGATTATAAATGTCCGTGTAGTCTCCAAAAGTAAAACCATCATACCAGCATTTTACCTCCTGCCTTTGATGGAATAATCCATACTCTTTTAGAGCTGCAAACACCTCCTGTTCTGTAAATCCAAATTTATCCGCATATTTTCTGGAAGTCGTAGTTACTACCTCCAGGTTGTTCAAATCCGAAAAAATAGATTCTTTACTGATTCGTGTTACTCCAGTAAGAATTGCCCGTTCCAAATAAGGATTCGTTTTAAAAGCAGCATGAAAAAAACTTTTCTATCATATCCATCGTCAGTGTTTTACCAAAACGTCTTGGTCTGGTGATCAAGGTTACTGCATCACGGTTTTCCCACCATTCCTTGATAAAGCTGGTTTTATCTATATAAAAATCTTGATGAGAACGAATCTGTTCAAAATCCTGACAGCCGATATTGACCACTCTTCTCATTTAGATGCCTCCTTTGCCTACACCATAAAATACGCCATCGAATCCCGTACCGCTTCCTGTTCCTCTAACTCTCCCTCCTGTAAAGTATGGGAACGCACGGCTTTCTCAAAAGCAGCGTAATCCTCCCAGATTTTAGCTTTGATGGAAAACTTTTCTTTGGCAAAGTGGTCGTTTAAGTAACGTTCTGTCGTTTGAAGCAGCTTTGTTGTTTTCTGGCGTTTCTCCTGATTTTTGTCCTTTTCTGCATCTTGCCTGCCAGGGGAAAATTCCGTCTCTACGTAGCAATAAGCCTGACCGCCTGCCAGCACCATATAGTCGAGGTGCATAGCCCGTTCCGAGGAGGTAAAGACCAAATCGGACAATAACAGTCCATGTTCTTTTGCCAGAGCAGAAAGCTTTTCATATTCCTCTCGCTTTGGGCTATGATAAGGAAAGATCAAAATCCACACCGTCAGATACCGTGCCGCCGGCAGTACAAATAAAATCGAGACTACCGTAAAAATATTTGCCAGTTCGCCTTTGTTTAACAATAAACCGACTAGGAAAACCAGTACGCCGATGCCTAAAATACCGCACATCTGTAGTAGCAGCGTCCGTTTTTTCTGCCGGATATAACCATATTCCATTTTATTGATGTTGTTTCGTTTCATAGACATTCTTCGTTTCATAAACATTCCTTTCCTTTCGCCGCCTATAGAGACGGGAATTCTCTCCTATCTGATCGATTGCTCCTGAAAGGCTTTGATACAAGCGCCGTCTCTGGAGCGATCGAGTACCGCATGAAACACCGAAGCAAAATGCTGTCCCATTCCTTCCTCCAGAAGCTCGTTCCACCAACCCGCTATTTCTTTTGGATCGTTTTGGAAGACGCCGCAGCCATAGGCGCCCAATACCAGATGCTTTGCCTTTTGTTCTGCAAAGATGGCAAGTGCCAACTTCATTCTCCGGCGCATCACCTGTTTTGCCTCTTCTACAGATTCTCCTTTCTGAATCACCTGACCCATATTGACCGCCGGCAGGGTCAGCACAGAAGCGGCGACAGGCGTATCGGTTAATCGAAACGTCTCGTCGCGGAAAAAGACAACCTCCGGAGAATAAATCCCATAGTCCAGATACATCATAGAACGGTGGGCGCGGTTTTCTCTGTAATATTCCTCATGAGCGATCAGCGTAGGATAAAGAGTGCTGGAAACAGCCAGGCTCTCCTCCTGCGCCTTGGCCCCGTTTAAAAATCCACCTCCTGGATTTTTAGCGCTTGCAAAATTCAATACCCCGATATCATTCTTTCCCTCTGCAGCCAGAATACGAATTGCTTCTACTGTAGAGATATTTTTCACTCTTGTTTCCGGTTGACTACCGTTAGCTCTCCCTTCTTCATAGGCTTCTAAACGCCAGGCTTTTAAAAGCCGTTCTCCCTCTGCCGGAGAAATCAGGATACTTTGTCGAATCGACTGTTCCATCGCTTCTTTTATGTTAATCTGCCGACCTTCCGGAAGACTTGTTCCCTCCGGCTCATAGTATCCCTGTTTCATAATCTCCATCGTTTCTTTTGCCATTGCTTTTCTGTCCATCCTGTTTTCTTCGCCTCCTATTTCAAGTTACGTCTCTGTTTTCTCCTGTTTTTGTTGTTCTCTTTTCCTCTGACTGCCTCCCGTTTTCTGGTAATCGCTTTCGTTTTTTCTTGCTTTTTTACAGGTTTTTCCTTATTCGGTCTGGTATCTTTTGGGTTGGTAGTTTTCCGCCTGGCTGTTTCCTGTCTGGCGATCTTTCGCGGAGGGATCAAACAAAGCTTCCCGAATCCAATCAAATCCGTACGTCCCGCCCGTTCCAGCGCTTCCTTTACCAGCTCATAATTATCCGGGTTCCGATACTGAATCAACGCCCGCTGCATTGCCTTTTCATGCGGTGTTTTTGGAACATAAACCGGTTCCATTGTTCTCGGATCCAGCCCCGTATAATACATACAGGTAGAAAGCGTGGCAGGTGTCGGATAAAAATCTTGTACCTGCTCTGGCATATAGCCTAAATCTCTGCAATATTCCGCTAACTCCACCGCTTCCGTAAGCGTAGAACCTGGATGAGAGGACATCAGATACGGAACGACAAATTGTTCCTTTCCCATCTTTTTATTGCAAGCCTGATAACGTTTCAAAAACGCTGTATAGACCTGGTTTGAAGGCTTTCCCATCCGCGCCAGTACGGCGTCGCTGATATGCTCCGGCGCTACCTTTAGCTGTCCGCTCACATGATAGCGGCACAGTTCCCTTAAAAACGCAGAATCCTCATCTGCCATCAAATAATCAAATCGGATACCGGAACGAATAAACACCTTTTTTACCCCAGGAAGTTCCCGGAGCTTTTGCAGCAACCGCCGGTAGTCCCGATGATCCACGGTTAGATTCGGGCAAGGCTTTGGAAACAGACATTGCCGATCCTTACAGACTCCCTTGGTCAACTGCTTTTGGCAGGAAGGTAGTCGAAAGTTTGCCGTCGGACCTCCTACGTCATGAATATATCCTTTAAAGTCCGCTTCCTTTGTCATCTGCTCTGCTTCTGCTAACAACGATTCGTGGCTTCGTACCTGTACGGTTCTTCCCTGATGGAAGGTCAAGGCACAAAAGCTGCAGCCTCCAAAACAGCCGCGGCAGCTCGTAAGACTGAATTTCAACTCTTCAAAGCCTGGAATTCCGCCCTGCTCTTGGTACATCGGATGATAGTCCCGCATATAGGGAAGGGCGTAAACCTCATCCATCTCCTTTGTGGTCAAAGAACGGGAAGGCGGATTCTGTACGACAAACTGCTTTGCCCCGTACTGCTCGATCAGGGTTTTTGCTGTCATGGCATCTGTATTCTGATACTGGGTATAAAAGCTTTTGGCAAATAACGTCTTATCCTGACGAATTTCCTCATACGATGGCAGTCGGTAGCCGTCGTATACCCGTTCGACAGAAGTCGTTCGATAAACCGTTCCGGCGACAAACGTAATTTCCCGGGCAGGCAGACCGGAAGCCAGCGCATCCGCGATTTCTACAATCGAACGCTCTCCCATCCCATAGGAAATCAGATCGGCTCCGGAATCCAGCAGAATCGACTTTTTTACACTGTCGCTCCAATAGTCATAGTGCGCCAGTCTCCGCAAAGAGGCTTCGATCCCTCCTGCCACAATCGGAATATCTCCGAACTGCCTGCGAATCAGTCCACAGTAAACAATCGTCGCCCGATCCGGTCGTTTTCCGATCGCCCCGCCCGGCGAATAAGAATCAAAATTTCGTTTCTTTTTGGCAGCGGTATAATGATTGACCATCGTATCCATATTTCCGGCGCACACCAAAAAGCCCAAACGCGGTCTGCCAAACTCCAGTACCGACTCCGGATTCCGGTAGTCCGGCTGCGGTAGCATACATACCCGATAGCCATGGCTCTCCAATACCCGACTGATAATCGCCGGACCATAGGACGGATGATCCACATAAGCGTCTCCCGTCACATATACAAAATCCGGAGACTCCCAGCCACGTTCTTCCATCTCTTTTCGATTTACCGGTAAAAATTGCTGTTTCATATAAAACACCTCACAGCCTTCTTAAAGTCTATTTTCTCCTGGGGCATATTTCTTAATAAATATCTTTTCGCCGGGAAGTGTCTGAAATAATTCCTGCATCACTCTGCTTCCAAACTCCTGAATAGGGTCCTCATCCGACATCTTGTTCGGATAGTCAGGAAGCAACGAAACATATAAATTCCAGATGATCTCCTCATCCGGAAACTTGATACGCCCATTCGTTTCCCGGTTCGGATACAATTCTAAAAAGAGATTGCTGACCCTATGACGAAACCAATATATATGATCATATTCCGGCGGATCTGCGTCAGGCGTGGAGCGACCGAACGGACCTGTATATTTTTTCATATTCAGCCCGTTTGGTATACGGGAATCGGATATCTCCTTCGCAATTTTCCGGTTTGCCTTTTTAAAAATTTTAATGATTTCTTGTTCCGGTAAATCGCCTGTTTTTAGCCCATATTCAAATGTACCAGCCTCAAACATACGCACACCCCTCCGTCGCTTCCTCTGTTTTGCCGCCTAAATCCTGCAAGTTTTCCGCTTCCTCCAAACGATCAAAGCTGGCAAGCAGATAATCGGCAAGACGACGCTTTTCCTCTATTTGATAAGCAGAATATTCGTCCTCTACGGCGCAAACCGTCATCCCTGCATGTTTCCCCGCCTGAATTCCTTCCGCAACATCTTCAAAAACCAGACAGTCTTTTGGCGCTACGCCTAGTTCCTTTGCGACAGACAGGTAAATATCCGGGGCAGGCTTTCCTTTCCCCACTTCGCAGCCAGTCCGAATCACATCAAACAACTCATAGATATCCTGCGCCTTTAATACTTCGTCTACCAATCCTCTCGAATTGCTCGTAGCAATCCCCAGCTTTATTCCCGCTGCCTTTAAATGATGTAAAAATTCCTTTGCTCCTGGCTTTAAGGCGATTTCATGGGTGTACTTCCAAAGAGCCATTTCATTCCAGTCCTCCATAATCTCCTCTACCGTCCGGGGAAGTTGAAAATAGTTCTGAAAAAATACCGCTGTTTCCGAAAAACTCATTCCACCGATGCCATCCGGCAGATCCTCGGGATACGGAATTTGAAAACGACCTAAATATTCTACGTCGATTTCCTTCCATAGCCACATGGAATCAATCAGTGTCCCGTCCAGATCAAAAATCACTGCCTTTTTTCCCCGCAGCATTTCTACTGTTTCGCCTGTCCGCTCTTCTTTTATCCCTTCTTTTCCTGACATCCTAACGCCTCCTTTTCCTCTTTGGTCAGTTCTCTCCATTCTCCTGGCTGTAAGGCATCGTCTAAGCGCAACGCCCCCATAGAAAGGCGTTTTAAATAGAGAACCTCCTTGCCCACTGCCTGTACCATCCGTTTTACCTGATGAAACTTTCCCTCCTCCAGATGAAGAAGTATTTCGCTTTCGCCCCCTTCTACCCGAAGAAGCTCCAATTCTGCCGGAAGCGCCGTAAAATCCGAGCATACGATTCCGGTTGCAAATGCGTTCTTATCTGTCTCTGTCATTTCTCCCCGTACTCTCGCATAATAGATTTTTTCCACATGCCGTCCCGGAGCAAGCAGCCGGTGGATCAGCTCTCCGTCGTTTGTGATAAGAAGCAGTCCTTCCGTATCCTTATCCAGACGTCCTGCCGGAGAAAGCTCTGCAAAAGCCGGGCAGGACAGCCCCTGCTCTCGAAGAACATCCATAACTGTTTTTTCTTTGGTATCTTCTTTTGCCGTCACCACCCCAGCCGGTTTATGAAACATATAATAATAAAATTTCTGGTAGACAATCGGTTTCCCGCCGCACAAAACCTCTGCGCTCTCCTGTTCCAGCTTCTGCTCCGGCAGACGGCAAACTACGCCGTCTACTTTTACCTGCCCCTGTCGGATCAGCCGCTTTACTTCGCTCCGCGTCCCTATGCCCATATCTGCCAGATATTTGTCCAGCCGTATCATCACTTTCCCACCTTATTTTCTCTTTTTTTATTTTCTTTTTATAGCATTCTCCAACCGGAAAAATATTTGTTCTTTATCGTATCGCCGTTTTTCTTCCCCCAGCCAAGCGGAAATCCGTCTACACCTACTATCATCAGACCATTTTCTGTTTCCTGCTTTTCTCCACTCTCTGAAAGCAGCAATGTTTCACATTTCAAATATTTCACGACAAAAGGATCCGAAACGGAAAGGTTATAAAACTTAGGCGCCTGTTCCCTTGTCAGTGCCATCGCCAACGGCTGGCTTGGCTCAAAACGATTCTTTTTTCTATCTCCCAAGTAAAGACCGTTTCGCAGCAGCCGCAGCCCTTTCAAATCCGGCAATCCCTCTGGCAGCAAAAACAACTTGTCTCCCTGCAGAGTAATTCGGGCAAGCTCTTCCTCCCCAAATCCTGCCTGCAGCAAAAACTCTCGCTCTGCTTCTTCCAGCTTTGCTGGGCGAAACGAAGCAGATCCCTTTGGCTTCCAAGCCTCCTCTAAAGGCTCTCCTCCCTTTTTTAACAGCGTGCAAAAATGCCCTTCTCCTTCCATTCGATGCGGCCAAATCCGTACGCAATGTCGAAAGGAATCCGCTTTTTCCTTTACTGATTCCGGCAAGGAAATCCAATCCGGTCTCCCCTCTCCAAAGCCTTCGTAGCAGTTAGGAATTTCTTCAATCGTAAACTCCGGGCATTTAGAAAGCAGCCAGGCTATCGTACCTTCGTTTTCTTCCGGAGAAAACGTACAAGTCGAATACAACAGCAAACCGCCCGGACGCAGCATCTGCGCTGCTGCCAAAACAATTTCCTTTTGCAGTTTGTGGTAGTAATCGACGCCATATTGTTCCCAGTTTTTTTGAACGGACGGATCTTTACGAAACATTCCTTCTCCGGAACAAGGGGCGTCTACTAAAATCCGGTCAAAATAGCCAGGAAATATTTTTGTCAGGGTATTAGGCGGTTCACTCATAATCACCGCGTTTCTTACCCCAAATACTCCCAGATTTTTTAGCAACGCTTTTGCTCTTGTACTGCTGATATCATTAGAAACCAGCACTCCCTTTCCCGCCAACTTTGCCGCCAGCTCGGTGCTTTTCCCGCCTGGTGCCGCGCACAAATCCAGCACCCGATCCCCAGGGCTGACCGGAAGAAGATTTGCCGGGGTCATAGCGCTTGGCTCCTGAATATAATACAACCCCGCATAATAATAAGGATGCCTGGTCGGAGAAATCCCTTTTTCGTCGGGCATCTGCCCGGAAGCAGGGATATAATAGCCGTTGTCAATCCAGGGAATCGGCTTTCGTACAAAGGGAGAAAGTGCTTCCCACTCTCTCCCCGTCAATTTCAGCCGGTTCAGTCTAAGACCAGCTACATAATCCTTCTGATATCCTTTTAAAAACTCTTGGTATTCACTTCCCAAAAGCCGCTTCATTCGTTCTTCAAATAACTGTGGCAGCATAATTCCTCCTACTTCATTATCTTATTACTCATGAATCAAAAATGCTTTCCTTCCATCTATAGAACAGCGAAACAAATGTTTAGAAATTTACTTTCATTTTACACGAAAGCATAAGATTGTGCAAGACAAATGAATGTATTTTTACAAATAAAATGAAATATGAAAGTAGCACAATACTTTTGCAACAACCATTTTAAAAAAACATGCAGCTTCCTTCCGAAATAACCGTTCATCATCTTTTATCACACACATCAGGACTGCATAATAATTACAATTTTGAAGATGATTTTTATGTGGACGAGGACAGAAAACCTTATGATAAGGAACAATTTTTTAGAAACTGGATTATTAAGGAGCCTATCAAGAAGCCGGGAAAAGAATTTGAATATAATAATTCAAATTATAATTTGCTCGCATGGATAATTGAATATGTTTCAGGGCAGACTTACAATGAATTTTTGCAGGAAAACATTTTTTTGAAAATAGGAATGAACCATACTATGTTTGATAAAACAGGAATATTTTATCGGAATACGCCTACGAGATTTATCTGTCAGAAAACAAAAACAACTATTGCTATGAGTTAGAGCGATATAAGGAAGATAAAACGGTTAAGTATGCGCATGGTGGAGATATGCCTGGTGTATCTGCCTACACCCAGTTAAATGGCATTGCTGCAATCCTGCACCATAAACAAGCACCTGCTTCATACAGACCGGAGGAAATTTTTCTATCACCGGAAGAACTTGAGAAATATACAGGAACATATCTTCCTGGTAAGATACATATTGAGCAAAAAAACGGAAAACTGTATTTGGTTCGTGTTAATCAGAATATTCATATTGAATTGTGCTGCGTGGGCAAAGATAGTTTTAAAAGGCGATATGAACAACAAACAATCCATAAGTTAATCTCCGAGGGTGATGTAAAGCCTTCCGTATGGGGATATGAGCTAATAAGTAAGCAATTTATATGATGAGTAAAGTGAGTTTGCCCTTATATAACCACTTTTGACGGATATGTTTTACGAATAGACTGTGCAAAAGCGGAAGATGGATTGGAAACAATATCCTGCTCTGAACGTACCTTAAATGCTTTGGCAATAGCTAGACCGCCAGCACCACACTATTCCGAACCAAAGAAGCCAAAGACCAAAAGACA
>CAJUFW010000052.1:15393-18587 GCA_910585655.1 uncultured Lachnospiraceae bacterium | reverse complement strand
ATGCTGGCTGCTATTTTGGTAAGCTGGTGGTGTGGGCAGCGGATTAGTTATTTGAAGCAGGAAGAACAGAGGAAACAAAAAAAGCTTGTCTTGAGCCTGGGAATTGGCTTTTTTCTATGCCTGCTTTTTGGGTTCAAGTATTTATCCTTTTGCATGAGAGAGCTTGGTATTCTGCTGCATGCTGAATGGCGAACGCTATCTATTCCGCTGCCAGCAGGAGTTTCTTTTTTTACCTTTCAGTGTATGTCTTATTTGTTTGATATTTATTATGGCAAAGCGGAGGCACAAAAAAACATACTGAAAGTAGGTTTGTATGTGAGTTTATTTCCTCAGTTGATAGCAGGACCGATTGTACGATATGAGCAAATTGCAGGGGAAATAGAACAACGTAGGGAATCTCGAAAAGATATCGTAGAGGGAATGGAGCGATTTATTTTTGGATTAGGGAAAAAAGTGCTGCTTGCAAATTATATGGCTGTGATAGCAGACAATTTGTTCTATGGAAATAGAAATTTAGCCATGTTGACGGCTTGGCTAGGAGCAATAGCCTATGCGCTTCAAATCTATTTTGATTTTTCGGGGTATTCGGATATGGCGATTGGATTGGGGAGAGTCTTTGGATTTCATTTTAAGGAAAATTTTTATTATCCTTATGTGTCTGGGAGTATAACAGAATTTTGGCGTAGATGGCATATTTCCTTGAGCGGATGGTTCCGAGATTATGTTTATATTCCGTTAGGCGGAAACAGAGTAAAACAGATGCTTTGGATTAGAAATTTATTTGTAGTTTGGTTTTTGACCGGAATTTGGCATGGAGCAAACTGGACATTTCTTGTTTGGGGATTGTTTTACTTTGTATGCCTGCTGACGGAAAAACTGACCGGATTGCCGGAAAAACTGGAAGCAGGTGCCTTGGGGATACGGGCTATAAGACATTTGTATACGATGGCGGCTGTAGTGATAGCCTGGGTGATGTTTCGTGCAGATACTGTAACAAAAGGTATTCAGTACATAGGGTGGATGTTTGGCATTGATTCAGCCGGAGTTGTAGATGCTATGTTTTTATCTTATTTACAACGGGGAGGCATTCTTTTTTTCATTGCTGTATTGTTTGCTATGCCGGTTTATCCGCTGTTGAAAAAGAAGTGCCAGAGGATAAAAGGTAAAATGGCAGAAGTGGCAGGAAGCTTGCTGATCATTGGTGTTTTCCTGTTATCTTTGTTAGTGGTAGTAAGTTCCAGTTACAATCCGTTTATTTATTTCAATTTTTAAATTTGCAACATATCGTCAGCAAATGCTACTATGCCCATCTACCGGTGGGCAGGAGGGAGAATAGAGTATGAAAGTATCGCAGAAGGAAAAACAGCCTCGGGACTGGCACAGTATAGGCATGTATCTTTGCCTGGGAATTTTGATTTTTTTTATGCTGACAGTGCTGCTCCGTTTTTTTACCAGACAAGTATTTGTAGAATTCTTGGGGATAGAGAACGGATTTACCCGTTTGGTCTTTATCGGTGCGGAAGAAATGGGAGAGAGCATTGTTAAAACAGAGGAAGAGACTCTTAAAATAGAAATAGATTGGAAAGAACGCTACCCGTTGCCGGAGGAAAATACTTTAAAAGGAGATAACGATTGGAAGAAAAATTTTGGGAAGGTAAGACAATGGAATCGGTTTGCAGAGGCTTTAAAAGAAAAAATTACAACTTATACAGGGGAAGGGCTATTGGGATATCCACTTTGGGTTAGCTTAGAAAGGCAATATGAAAAAGCGATTCGTTGGAACTTATTTGTATACGATGGAACAAACGAGGTGGCATTTTTGCCAGACGGTTATTTGACGCATCTGTATGGTCGTCAGGAGACCAGTGAACTTGTTTCTTCCTCAGAAAGGCTATCTTCCTTTTGCAAAGAACAGGGCATTGGATTCCTTTATGTGCAGTCGCCGTTTAAGGTCAGTAAATATCAGGACAAAGATTTTTCCGGGGTGCTGGATTTTTCTAACGAGAATGCGGACAATTTACTAAAGGGATTATGGGAGCGTGGAATTTCTTTTTGGGATATCAGAGAGACTATTGAATCAGAAGGATTTTCCCATCATGAATTGTTTTACCGTACCGATCATCATTGGAAGATAGAAACAGGGCTGTGGGCGGCAGGGCGTTTGGCGGAGAAACTCAACGAAGACTTCGGATTTCAGATAGATACAAGCTGTTTGGCAGCAGAAAAATTTCGCTCTGTTTTATATGAGGATTGGTTTTTAGGTTCGCAGGGAAAAAAAGTTACATTGGAACGTACAGATCCGGAAGATATTTGTTTGTTGTATCCGACGTATCCGACCAGACTGCATTATGAAATTCCAGACTTAGGGCTTGATACAGAGGGAGATTTTTCGGTTGTATATAATAAAACACAAATCGAAGAAAGGGATTATTATACAAAAAGCCCTTATTCTGCATTTAATTATGGGGATTGCCCGGTAATTCAAATAGAAAATCGGGAGAAAGAGAAAGGGCATGTACTGTTCATCAAGGATTCTTTTGTAAATTGCGTAGCTCCGTTTTTGGCTTTGGGAGTACAAACGGTAGATGTGTTGGATATCCGGCATTTTGACGGCAGTGTAGAAGGCTTTATCAAAGAAAAAAATCCGGATATCGTAATTGTGATGTATAATCCCAGCTCGATTGGAAAGATAGACTGGAAAAGCCGATACAGTACGTTTGACTTTCGGTAACAGATAGAAGGAATGGTCAGAACACAACAGTGTTAGCACTCGTCTCGAACGAGTGCTAATTTTCTCTTGACAAACCAGAAAACACGTATTATCATAGATTACAGTGATATTTGTTAAAAGAATAAAACAAGGAGCTGATTGTATGAGTACGATGGAACGGGGAAGCTTATCCATTACTTCCGAAAATATTTTTCCGATTATTAAAAAGTGGTTGTATTCGGATCACGATATTTTTGTCCGTGAAATGGTTTCCAATGGTTGTGATGCGATTACTAAATTGAAAAAGCTTTCGCTGATGGGCGAATATGAAGCGCCGGAAGGGGAGCAGTACCGGATTGATGTGATTACCGACGCCGAAGAAAAGACACTGACCTTTGTCGATAACGGAATTGGTATGACCGCAGACGAAGTAAAAACCTACATCAATCAAATCGCCTTTTCCGGTGCGCAGAGTTTTTTGGAG
>CAJUFW010000052.1:14950-15383 GCA_910585655.1 uncultured Lachnospiraceae bacterium | reverse complement strand
ACGCTCTTCCGATCTTTTGGAGCAGTACAAGGACAAGGCAAATGAGGATCAGATCATCGGGCATTTTGGTCTGGGCTTTTACTCTGCTTTTATGGTGGCAGATCGGGTGACGATCGATACTCGTTCCTATCAGGAGGGCGCTGAGGCAGTACACTGGGAGTCTGAAGAGGGCGTAGAATTCGAGATGGGCGAAGGAGAGAGGGAGAGCCATGGGACGACGATTACTCTTTATCTGAATGAGGACAGCTATGAGTTTTCCAACGAATACCGAATCAAAGAAGTGTTGGAGAAATATTGTTCCTTTATGCCGGTAGAGATTTATTATACCAATGCCAATGAAGTCAAGGAAGAGCCGCAGCCGGAGGTAGTAGACGCCGAAGCCAAGACGGTATCCGAGGGCGAAACTGCCGAGGAAGCCGAAGGCGAAGCAGGA
>CAJUFW010000052.1:0-14940 GCA_910585655.1 uncultured Lachnospiraceae bacterium | reverse complement strand
AAAGACTGCGGCCGGAAAAAAGCCACAGCCGAAAAGACCGCAACCATAAGGAAAAAGGCGTCTGATAAGGTAACTCCGGCTTTGGCAGAGCCAAAGAATGCAGCAGAGGTTACAGAAGCCACGGCGGAAGCATTGACAAAACCCGTAGCCGAAGTAACCGCGAAAGCGGCGGAACCTGTGGCGGAAGGAACTGCAAAAACAGAGGAGCCAAAAGAAAAACCAGTCAATAACCCGACTCCGCTTTGGACCAAGCATCCAAACGACTGTACGGAGGAGGAATACAAGGAATTTTACCGTCATGTATTCCACGATTACAAGGAGCCGTTGTTCTGGATTCACTTGAATATGGATTATCCGTTTAATTTAAAGGGTATTTTGTATTTCCCGAAAATCAATATGGAATACGATGCGATTGAGGGGACGATTAAGCTCTATAACAATCAAGTCTTTATCGCGGATAATATCAAAGAGGTAATTCCGGAATTTCTGTTATTGTTAAAGGGTGTCATCGACTGCCCGGATTTGCCGTTAAACGTATCCAGAAGCGCTCTGCAAAACGATGGTTTTGTAAAAAAGATTTCCGATTATATTACGAAAAAGGTAGCGGATAAGCTTTCCGGTATGTATAAGGTAGAACGGGAAAATTATGAAAAATACTGGGATGATATCAGTCCGTTTATTAAATTCGGGTGTTTAAAAGACGAGAAATTTGAAGAAAAGATGCGTGATTATATCATCTTTAAAAACCTGGAAGGCAAATACGTTACGCTGCCGGAGTATTTAGAGGCGTCAAAAGGCGAGAAGCCTGCTGAAGAGACCTCGGCAGAGAATACGGAAGCTTCGGAGGAGACAGAAGAGACGGCTGCGCCAGCAGAAAACGATACGGCTACAGAAGGTGACGCGGCTGAGAGTGATACTTCCGAGGAGGAAAAGAAACCATCAATCGTTTATTATGTGACCGATTTGGTGCAGCAGAGCCAGTATGTCAATATGTTTAAGGAATCTGGGCTGGATGCTGTGATTTTGACACATAACATTGATCAACCGTTTATCAACAGCTTAGAGGCAAAGAAAGAAGAGATTCGCTTCCAGCGGATTGATGCGGATGTGACAGATACATTCCGCAATGAGATACCGGAGGAGGAACTCAAGGAAAAAACAGATGCGCTGACGGAGTTGTTCCGTAAGGTACTGGGCAAGGAGAGGCTGGAAGTAAAAGTGGAAAGCCTGAAAAACGAAAAGATTTCTTCGATGATTACCTTGTCGGAGGAGAGCAGACGGATGCAGGATATGATGAGAATGTATAACATGAACGGCATGGGCATGGATACGGATATGTTCGGCGGCGGAGAAACGTTGGTTTTAAATGCCGAAAATGCTTTGGTGCAGTATGTGTTTGAACATAAGGAAGAAGAGAGCGTCGGTTTGTTCTGCGAACAGCTCTATGATTTGGCGATGATCAGCCACAAACCGTTGGCGCCGGAGGCTATGACGAAGTTTATTGCCAGAAGCAATGAAATTTTGTTAAAGCTTTCCGGACAGGCATAAACAGGAAACAGACAGCAAAGCAGACCAGCAGAGGATATACTCGAAATGGTTTGCTTTGCTGATCCCGTAAAAAAAAGAGAGGGAGGCTAAAAAAGATGAAACGACTAGAGGATTATGTAAGAAGTATCCCGGATTTTCCGGAAGAAGGTATTATTTTCCGGGATATTACAACGGTGCTACAGGATAAGGACGGACTGCGGATGGCAGTGGATCAGATGCAGGCTTGCCTGGGAGACGTAGAGTATGACGTAGTGTTAGGACCGGAGTCAAGAGGTTTTATTTTTGGTGTGCCGATTGCCTACAATATGCACAAGCCGTTCGTTCCGGTAAGAAAAAAGGGAAAGCTGCCGTGTGAGACGGTTTCGATGGAATATGATTTAGAATATGGTACGGCAACGATTGAATTACATAAAGATGCGATAAAGCCTGGGCAAAAGGTGGTAATCATTGACGATTTGATCGCTACCGGGGGGACGATTGAAGCGATTACCAAGCTGGTAGAAATGTTGGGCGGCGAGGTAGTAAAGATCGTATTTCTGATGGAGTTAGAGGGCCTGGAAGGCAGAAAGCGTTTAGAGCAGTACGACGTTTCTTCTGTGATTCGCTATCCGGGAAAGTAGTAATGGTGAACCGGGCGCGGTTGCCGGAAGGAAACATTTTCTATTTTGTTCGCTAAGACGGGGCTGTGAAAAATGGTATTTTAAACATTCCATTTTTTCACAGCTCTTTGTGTTTTCCGTTAGAACCTTTCTTTCCCGTCGATTTATGGTTGATTTTTTGCGAAGGACTAAGTATAATGTACGAAAAGAACTATTAAATAAGGAAAGTAAAGAAATGCAGCAGGTGGTGAGAGGACATGGAACTGAAACGTGGGAAGGATGAAATTTGTGAACAGAGCGTATCCGAAGCGAGCTTAGACAGTATGCCGGTGCCGGAAGCCTTTACGCCTCCGGAGGAGCTGTTTACAGAGCTGGTAGGAACGATTCGCGCTTATCATCCGTCTGCGGATATTTCGCAGATAGAAAAGGCATACCGGATTGCAGACGAAGCCCACCAGGGACAGCTTAGAAAGTCGGGGGAGCCTTATATCAGCCATCCTTTGTGTGTGGGGATTATTCTGGCAGAGCTGGAGCTGGATAAGGAAACGATTGTAGCAGGGCTTTTGCATGATGTGATCGAGGATACCGTATATACTTATGAGGATGTTGTCAGAGAATTTGGGGAGGAAGTCGCGCTGCTTGTAGACGGCGTAACAAAGCTGACCCAGTTGAATTATTCCAAGGATAAAGTGGAAGTACAGGCGGAGAATCTGCGGAAAATGTTCCTTGCTATGGCGAAGGATATTCGGGTGATTCTGATTAAGCTTGCAGACAGGCTTCACAACATGCGTACGATGGAGTACCAGACAGCGGTCAAGCAGATTGAAAAATCCAGGGAAACAATGGATATTTATGCGCCGATTGCCCAGCGTCTGGGAATTTCCAAGGTAAAGATTGAGTTAGATGATCTGTCGTTAAAGTATCTGGAACCGCAGGTATATGAGGACTTGACAGAAAAGATTGCCCTGCGGAAGACAGAACGTGAGGCGTTTATCAAAGGGATTATGGAGGAAGTCAGCCATCATATCAGGGAAGCAGGGATTGAAGCAAAGGTCAGCGGACGGATAAAGCATTTTTTCAGTATTTATAAAAAGATGGTCAATCAGAACAAAACGCTCGATCAGATTTACGATTTGTTTGCCGTACGGATTATGGTGGAATCTGTCAGGGACTGTTATGCGGCTCTTGGCGTAATTCATGAGATGTATACGCCGATTCCGGGGCGGTTTAAGGATTATATCGCTATGCCAAAGTCCAATATGTACCAGTCTTTGCATACGACGTTAATCGGACCGCAGGGACAGCCGTTTGAAATCCAGATCCGGACGTATGAAATGCACCGGACGGCAGAGTATGGAATTGCTGCTCATTGGAAATATAAGGAAGGTCAGGACGGAAAAAATTCCAAGGACAGCGAGGCGGCGAAGTTTACCTGGCTGCGGCAGATTTTGGAATGGCAGACAGATATGGACGACAACCGGGAGTTTTTGGGGCTGTTAAAAAACGATCTGGATTTGTTTTCGGACAGCGTTTATTGTTTTACGCCGTCCGGGGATGTGAAAAACCTGCCGGCAGGCTCTACCCCTATTGATTTTGCTTATAACATCCATAGCGCGGTAGGCAATAAAATGGTTGGCGCCAGAGTAAATGGTCGCCTGGCAACCATCGACTATGTAATCCAAAATGGGGATCGTATTGAGATCATTACGTCTCAAAACAGTAAAGGACCAAGCCGTGATTGGTTAAACCTCGTCAAAAGCACCCAGGCAAAAAATAAAATCAACCAATGGTTTAAGACCGAGTTAAAGGAGGACAACATTGTCCGCGGCAAGGAGCTGTTAGCCGCCTATTGCAAGGGGAAAAACATTGTTTTAAGCGAACTGCTGAAAACGGAGTTTATGAATCCGACCATGCAAAAATATGGGTTCCGGGACTGGGATTCGGTCTATGCGGCAATCGGGCATGGAGGCTTAAAGGAAGGACAGGTTGTCGGTAAGCTGCAGGACGAATACCGGAAAAAGTATGAAAAGGAACTGACGGACGAACAGGTATTAGAGCAGTTGGCAGAGCTGCAGTCCGACGGAAAGCCGCCGAAAAATTCCAAGTCCAAAGGCGGGATTGTAGTAAAGGGAATTCATGATGTGGCAGCTCGGTTTTCTAAGTGTTGCACTCCGGTACCAGGGGATGAGATTGTCGGTTTTGTAACAAGAGGGCGGGGAATTTCCATTCATCGAACCGATTGCGTCAACATAATCAATCTCAGCGAGGAGGAGCGCTACCGGCTGATCGATGCAGAATGGTCGCCGGAGGTTTTAGGGCAGTCCAACCAGCTCTATACGACAGAGCTTCGTATTTTTGCCAATAACCGCAACGGTATTTTGGTAGATGTTACAAGGTTGTTTACAGAAGCGCAGATTACGATTAGCACGATATCGGCTAGGGCAAGCAAAAAAGGAACCGTAACCATAGACGTGGTATTTGAAATCAAAGACACAGGGCAGTTGTCGGCAGTCGTCGGCAAAATACAAAACTTACAGGGCGTCTTAGATATTGAACGAACCACTGGCTAAAGGAGAGGGAATAGTCATGAGAAGGCGGCCAAAAAGATTGGATTCTACTATCAATCGTTTGGATGGCAGAGAAGAGGATATCCATATTGAACGTTTGATTGTAGGAATGGTACAGACGAATTGTTATATTTTAGAAAACCAAAAAGAGAAACGGGCAGTTGTGATCGATCCGGGGGACGGGGAAGAAGAGATTGTAAGCGCGCTGGAAAAAAAGGGGCTGAAACTGGAAGCGGTGCTGCTGACACATGGGCATTTTGATCATGGGCTGGCAGCGGGCGGGCTGGCAGAACGGTTCCAGGCGCCGATTTATGCCAACGAGACAGAGCGGGGATTGCTGTCCGATCCCCATCTAACAGCGTCTTTTTTGCTGCCGGGTTTGTCGTTTACTTTAAAGCCGGAGCGCTGGATAAAAGGCGGTGAGCGTCTGAGACTGGCTGGAGTAGGGCTTATAGTCTTGGATACGCCGGGGCATACCATCGGAAGTACCAGTTATTATCTGCCGGATTATCAGGTAGTTTTTTCCGGAGATACCCTGTTTTGCGGAAGCATTGGGCGGACGGATTTGCCGACGGGGAACACATCCATGCTGTTTGCATCTATCCGGGATGTGTTGTTTGAACTTCCGCCCGGGACAATGGTACTACCGGGGCATGGCGGCAGTACGACGATCGAGTTGGAGAGAAGATATAACCCGTATCTGGAAGAAAGTGGGTTTTGGGAATGATAGAGATCAGGTTAGGAGAGGATTCCTTTGAGCAGGATATCAGACCGTTGGTACGAGCCTTTTTCCCAAGAGAGGAAATCAAGGTAGAAATCGGCGGCGAATGGACGGAGACGGCGCAGTATCGATTGGAGATAGCTCATGACGAGCAGCAGATACGGATCTGCTTTGCGGCAGGGGACGCTCCGGCGCTGCGGCGGGACTATCGTCTAAAGACAGCAGAACCGGATCGGAGAATGTATAAAAATATCTTAAAAAAACAGCTCTATAGTGTTCTTACCGAATATACCGGCAGGATACTTCCTTGGGGGACACTTACCGGAATCCGCCCTACCAAGCTGGCTTATGAAGTCTTGGAGCGGGGAGGCGAAGCGCAGGAAATCAGGGATTTTATGAAGGAACAATACCAGTGCGGAGAGGAAAAAACCGAGCTGGCAATCCGGATAGCGCAAAAGGAGCTTACCCTGCTTCGGCAAATGGGCTATCAAAACGGCTACAGCATCTATATCGGAATTCCTTTTTGCCCGACGACCTGCTTGTATTGCTCGTTTGCGTCCTATCCGGTGTCCTCTTATGGAAGCTATATGGAGGATTATCTGACTGCATTGTGTAAAGAGATGGATTATGCCGTGGATGCGATTCCGGATAAAAAGCTGACGACGCTCTACATTGGGGGAGGGACGCCGACGGCGCTTTCGGCTGAACTGCTCGAACGCCTGCTTTTAGAGGTACGGCGACATTTTCCGATGGAATCCGTACGGGAATTTACCGTAGAGGCGGGAAGACCGGACAGTATTACCAGGGAAAAGCTGCAGATTTTAAAAAGATATGGAGTGACGAGAATTTCCATTAACCCGCAGACGATGGTGGATCGGACGTTGGAGCTGATCGGCAGACGGCACACGGCGGCGGCTGTCGAGGAAGCCTTTTATATGGCAAGGGAAGAAGGGCATGACAATATCAATATGGATTTGATCATTGGTCTGCCGGGAGAGTGCGCGGAGGATGTCGCCTATACATTAGAGCGTATCAGAAAGCTCAATCCGGACAGCCTTACCGTTCATGCTCTGGCGATTAAGCGAGCTGCCAGGCTAAAGCTGAAGTTAGACGAGTTGGACGGATTGCTGCCGCGGGACGCACTGCGGATGCAGCAGCTTACCACAGAATATGCGGCTGCCGAAGGATATGAGCCGTATTATCTGTACCGCCAGAAAAACATCACCGACAACCTGGAAAATATCGGGTATGCCAGGCCAGGGAAGGAAGGGCTTTATAATATCCTGATTATGGAGGAGAAACAAACGATTTTGGCGTTGGGAGCGGCAGGCTCTAGCAAGCTGATGTATCCGGCGGAAAACCGGATTGAACGTGTGGAAAATGTAAAATATGTCGTAGATTATATCAAGCGGATTGATGAGATGATAGAGAGGAAAAGAACAAAAATAGGCGTATGCCGTCTGCAGGACTGACATACAGGAGGCAAAGATGGACTGGAAAAGGGATAGCAGCGGTCGGATTGATCTGGAAGAGATACGGATGAGTATGGATTTAAGTAACTATATCAAAGCAGAAATGAGCATGGGTGCAGATGCGAAACTGTTGTTTGAGGATCTCCAAGGGACGCTGGATCATGGGATTATTGTGGCGAGACTGGCGAGAATGGTGGCGGAAGAACTGGGAGAGACGGAAGCATTCTGTCAGGATATGGCGTTAGCCGGTTTCCTGCATGACGTAGGGAAGATGAGGCTTGGGCGTTATTTGTACGGTCGAAAAAAGGATATGTTAGGTATTGAGGAAATGAAATATATCCGTATGCACCCGCAGTTTAGCTACGAGATATTGAAAAAGCTGGATTATAATGATATGATATTAAAGGCAGTTTATTATCATCATGAAAACTTTGACGGTTCGGGCTATCCGGATAACTTAAAGGAAACAGAGATTCCTTATGGCGCCAGGATTTTGCGGATTTGCGATGTACTGGCGGCTTTGGTTTCAGAGCGTCCGTATCGTTCCGCCTTTCCGGTAGGTACAGCCATAGAACTGCTGATTGAAGAAGCAAGGAATTATGATCTGCGGATTTTTCTGGCTTTGCAGCGGGTACTGCAAGGAGATGGCTTTGCCAGGCTGATGCCGTATATTCTGGCAGCAAATCAGTCGGTTTGGGCAAATAAAACATCCTAGGATACATTTAAAAAGAAAGGAGCAGGCTGCCGGGAAAGAAAATAGCTGGCAGTGGATCGGATATGATTACACAAAGACCAAAGGGAACACAGGATTGGTATGGAAATAACATGGACAGGCGGACGCGGATAGAAGCGTTGGCAAGGGAGCTTTGCCAGGCATATCATATTCAAGAGATCAGCACACCGGTGTTTGAGCATACCATTTTATTTCAGCGTGGTGTAGGAGAGACGACAGATGTAGTACAAAAGGAAATGTACACGTTTGAAGATAAAGGCGGCAGAAGTATCACCTTAAAGCCGGAGGGAACGGCAGGCGCAATCAGAGCGTATCTGGAAAATAACCTGTATGCGGAAAGTCAGCCGACGAAGCTGTTTTATATGACGCAGGCGTTTCGCTACGAGCAGCCGCAGAGCGGGAGGCTAAGGCAGCACCATCAATTTGGCGTGGAATTTATCGGTTCCAAAAGCCCGTTAGCGGAAGTAGAACTGATTACACTTTTATCAGAGTTTATCCGGCGTCTGGGATTAAAGGGCGTAAAGCTGCATATCAATAGCATCGGCTGCCAGAGCTGTCGGAAAACGTACCATGAGGCGTTGGTAGGCTATTTAAGTCAATATGAGGATCAGCTTTGCCAAACATGTAAGGAGCGGATGAAGAAAAATCCGCTGCGGGTGATCGACTGTAAAGTACCGTCCTGCAAAGAAATCGTAAAGAACGCGCCGAGGACGATTGACTATTTGGACGAAGAATGTAGGGAGCATTTTGAGGAATTGTGCCGTTTATTAAAAGAGCTGGAAATTCCTTATGAGATCGATACAGGGATTGTACGTGGATTGGATTATTATACCAAGACGGTATTTGAGTTTATTAACGAGGAAGGCTTTACTCTCTGCGGGGGCGGACGTTATGACGGCCTGGTACATGAATTAGACGAAAAGCAGGATATTCCGGCGGTTGGATTTGGAATCGGAATAGAACGGATTCTCTATTTTCTGGATCAGGAGGGTGTTGCGCCGTGGCAAAAGCGGGACGTAGATTTGTATGTAGGCATATTAGGAGGAAATAAGGATGTCAGATCTGTTGCCTATCAGTTAGTGACAAAACTACGCCATGTCGGACTGATCGTAGAAACCGATTACCTGGATCGAAGCGTAAAGGCTCAGATGAAATACGCCAATAAAATCGGAGCTTGTTACAGCCTGATTTTAGGGGAAAACGAGCTGGATTGTGGAAAGGTGGTCGTCAAACATATGACAGACGGCAGTCAGGAGGAGATCGAGTTATCCAGGTTAGAGAGTTATTTTTTAGATCAAAGGAAATGATGGACAGCGAACAGAATAGAAAAAAGGGGAATCAGAAAAGGTATGCAGCAAAATATTTTGATATGGGATGCAGAAAATCAAATATTTCGCGAAATCGCCGCAAACAGGATGGTTCAGCTCTTGCTTCCGGAAAATACGAAGGATTGCCTGTTGTTTTTGGCTTGGCTGCCTCATATAAAAAGTATTTTCTTATATAAAAGGAAGCGTTTGGAAATTGTATTTCAGGATGGCACAACCTATAATTTAGAAGGATTGCCATATCTGTATGATAAGCTCTTTGCCATTCGGCACGGAGCGTAAAAATTTAGGAGGCAAACATGGCAGAATCAATGAAGGGCTTACACAGAAGCCATAGATGTACGGAGCTGGGAACAGCGAATATAGGAGAAAACGTTACGGTAATGGGCTGGGTAGCCCGCAGTCGGAATAAGGGCGGGATTATTTTCGTAGACCTGCGCGATCGTTCCGGTATTTTACAGATCATTTTTGAAGAGGCGGACGCCGGCGCAGAGTCTTTTGCAAAGGCAGAAAAACTTCACGCAGAGTTTGTCATTGCAGTAACCGGGAAGGTGGAAGCCCGTTCCGGCGCGGTCAACAAGGCGTTGGCAACAGGAGAAATCGAAATCCGCGCCAAGGAGCTGCGGATTTTGTCGGAGGCAGAGACTCCGCCGTTCCCGATTGAAGAAAACAGCCGGACAAAAGAAGAGCTAAGGCTTAAATATCGCTATTTGGATTTGAGAAGACCGGATTTGCAGCGGTATCTGATGCTACGCAGCCAGGTGGCGACCCTGGCACGTACCTTTATGGCGAACGAAGGGTTTTTGGAAATCGAGACGCCGATTCTTACCAAAAGTACTCCGGAGGGAGCAAGGGATTATCTGGTGCCGAGCCGGGTACATCCGGGAAATTTTTATGCGTTGCCGCAGTCGCCGCAGCTTTTTAAGCAGCTTTTAATGTGTTCTGGGTATGATCGCTATTTTCAGATAGCCAAATGTTTCCGCGATGAAGATTTGCGTGCCGATCGTCAGCCGGAATTTACCCAGATGGATATGGAATTGTCTTTTGTGGATATGGAGGACGTGATGGAGGTCAACGAACGTCTGCTGCAAAAGCTGTTTAAGGAAATTTTGGATGTAGAGGTGCCGTTGCCGATTATGCGGATGCCGTATCAGGAGGCTATGGAGCGGTTCGGGTCAGACAAGCCGGATATCCGCTTTGGTATGGAGTTAAAAAATGTTTCTGATTTGGTAGAGAACTGTGGATTCAGCGTCTTTACCGGAGCCATACAGGCAGGCGGTTCTGTCCGTGGGATCAATGCGCAGGGACAGGGAATGCTGCCTCGTAAGAAGATCGATGCTATGGTGGACGCAGCGAAGGGAATAGGCGCGAAGGGTTTGGCTTGGCTGGCGATTCAGGAGGACGGCTCCTATAAGTCCTCTTTTGCCAAATTTATGTCAGAAGAAGAGTTGGCAGCGCTTTCAGAGCGGATGGAAGGAAAACCAGGAGATTTGTTGTTGTTCGCTGCCGATCAGAACGGAATCGTATTCAATGTACTGGGCAGCCTGCGGATTCAGATTGCAGACAGCCTCGGTCTCTTAAAGAAAGACGATTTTAAATTCCTTTGGGTAACAGAATTCCCGTTGTTGGAGTATTCGGAGGAAGAGGAACGTTATGTAGCGATGCACCATCCGTTTACGATGATGATGGAAGAAGATATGGAGCTGCTGGATACGAATCCGGGAAAGGTACGTGCCAAGGCGTATGATATCGTATTAAACGGCACGGAGCTGGGGGGCGGTTCTGTACGAATTTATCAGGAAGATATTCAGGAGAAGATGTTTGAACTTTTGGGCTTTACAAAGGAAGAAGCGCATGAACGGTTCGGCTTTCTCCTCGACGCCTTCCGCTATGGGGTGCCTCCTCATGCCGGATTGGCATATGGATTGGATCGTTTGATTATGCTGATGGCAGGAACAGAAAGTATTCGTGACGTTATTGCGTTTCCAAAGGTAAAGGATGCCTCTTGTCTGATGACCGAAGCGCCGAATGTAGTAGAGGAAAGTCAACTGGAGGAATTGGGCATCGTTATAAAACCTATGGCAGAAGGAGATGTTTCTATAGGGGAATAGAACAGCAAAGGAAAGAAAAAAGGGGGTTTATGAGATGAAGATTGAAATAGAAAAATTTGGAATAACAAAGGACGGACAGGAAGCGCATCGCTACCGTATGAGAAATCAGAACGGGATGGAAGTGGTGGTATCGGATTTTGGGGCTTCTATTTTACAGATTCTTGTTCCGGATCGGGCAAAACGAGCAGTAGACGTCGTGCTGGGGCTGGAAACGTTAGAAGGTTATTATGACAACGACGAAGGCTTCGGCGCGTTTGTCGGCAGGAATGCAAACCGAATCGCAGGGGCAAGCGTAACGATTCAGGGAAAGGAATATCCATTGGAGGCAAACGACGGACCAAACAACCTGCACAGCGGCAGCAAGCGTTCCAACTACGAACTGTACGAAGCAGAATGTATGGAGGATGTAGAGTCGGTTTCTGTAGAATTTTCCCGTCTAAGTCCGGCGATGGAGCAGGGATTTCCAGGAAATTTGGATCTGACGGTTTCCTATACGCTGACGGAGGACAATGAGCTGATCATAGAGTATTTTGCAGTCTCCGATGAAGCGACGGTAGTCAATTTGACGAACCATTCGTATTTTAATCTGTCCGGGCATGAGAGCGGAAGCGTACTGGATCAGTTTTTGACCGTCTATGCCGATGCTTTTACCCCAACAGACGATCTGCTGATCCCGACCGGGGAATTGCAAAACGTCGAAGGAACCCCTATGGATTTTCGTACTCCGAAGCGGATTGGCAAAGACATCGAAGCAGATTATCAGCCGCTGAAGCAGGCAGGCGGCTATGACCATAATTATGTGTTAAAGACACCGGCAGGCGAGGGCGATGTGATCAAGGTAGCCGAGCTGTACAGTGAAAAAACCGGAATAAAAATGAGTGTTTTTACGGATATGTGCGGCTTGCAGGTGTATTCCGGGAATTTTATCGATCATAAGACAGGCGGCAAGGGCGGCGTAACGTATGAAAAACGGGATGGGATTTGTTTTGAAACCCAGTATTTTCCAAATGCTTGTAAGGAGCCGAACTTTGTCTCCAGCATATTAGAGGCAGGGCAGGAGTATTCCTCTGCCACGGTATTTCAGTTTTCGATAGAAGAGAGCGAAGCAAACTAAGCTGACAGGAGATGGTTTTGCCGGACGGCAACATCTTCCATTCGCGCGAAGTGCGCATCCCGCCCGGAGAACTTTCCTATCATACAAAAAAACGAGGAGGCGGCGAAAGTCATGCTCCGCTGCCTCCTCGTACTCTTTTTCCATCACTATTATTTGGTGCCATAAATCCGGTCGCCTGCATCTCCCAAACCAGGAAGAATATAACCATGTTCGTTGAGACGCTCGTCCATTGCGCCGATATAAACATCAACATCAGGATGCGCTGCTTGCAGTGCTTTCACGCCCTCTGGCGCAGCGATCAAACAGAGGAAATGGATGTGCTGGATACCGCGATCTTTTAGACGGCTGATAGCGGCAATCGAAGATCCGCCGGTGGCTAACATCGGATCCACGACGAAGATTTCCCGTTCGGCGGCATCTTGCGGAAGCTTGCAGAAATATTCTACAGGCTCTAAAGTTTCTTCGTTTCGGTACATGCCGATATGACCAACCTTAGCGCTTGGGATCAGGTTTAAAATGCCGTCTGCCATATGCAGCCCTGCCCGCAGAATCGGTACAATACAAAGCTTTTTCCCGGCAATTTCCCGAACAGTAGTCCGTACGAGAGGCGTTTCGATTTCCTTTTCCGAGAGAGGGAGATTTCTCGTAGCTTCATAGCAGATCAACATAGCTACCTCTGCTACCAGGTTACGAAATTCTTTGGTAGAAGTGTTTTTTTCCCTCATAATGCCAATCTTATGCTGTATCAGGGGATGATCCATAACGATGATTTTTGACATTTGTAATACCTCCATTTTGTAATTTCTTCTGATAGTATACCATAATTTCATGCGCCCTGGCGCATTTAACATAAAGAGTTGAAATCATGTCTTTTGATTTCAACATTATACCACAATTTTCATGTGCGTTAGCACATTTTTAATCAGTAGTTGACACAATGCTTTTTCTGTGTCAATATTATAGCATATTTTTGTGATTTAGGGAAGCAAAAGTTGTGCATAACATTATTTCACAGCATAGAGATAAACAAGAATGGAAACAGTAAAGAAGATACTATCTATCCTGATTGAATTTGCATATACTATATACAGAAAACAGTGTAGCAGGTGTGGATACATGAGGAACCTTTTCCGAAATAAGCTGGGTTTTTTATGGGGGATAGTCAGAAAAGAACAGGCGGTGACAAAATGACAAGTATATTTCGGCGGTTGTTGAATACCGAATTTGGAGAGGAATATTATAACCAGTTTTTTTTCAGCTTTCAGCGTAGGATGGTTGAAAAGCGGACGTTAGAAAAAAGAGTGGAAAACGAAGATATTTACCGGGAACTGTATCGGCTGCTCAAAGGGAAAGAGCGCCCGGCGTTAAAGAAAATGGAAGCAAGATTGTCCGACGCTATGTACTATACCGTAAAAATCGGCAGAACCTATTTTTGGGCTTTTTTGTTTTATCTGGCAGCTTCGTTGTTTTTGATAGCGCTTCGGCTGCATCCTTATGCAACGCTGCCTGCCTTGATTGGCATTAGCGCAGGCTTTTTATGGAAAACCTACGAATTTGTAATCAATAAATATTGCTATATTGATGCGTATATCATTTTACTTTATAAGGCAGCGTTGGAAAAGGTGCTTCAGGAATCAAGTTCCGCTGTTTAGGAGTCCGGAAAGGGAAGCCGGCTCATAGCCCATGTCCCGCAGTCCCTGAATGATAAACGGAAGGGCTTCTAGCAGGTGCTTGCTGCTGCAGCGAAACAGGAGGATAGAGCCGTTTTCCAACTGAGGATGTTGAAGCAGGAGACTGGTTAGGGCTTTTGCATCATAGTCCTTCCAGTCCTGGGAATCCATGTTCCAGAGGATACAGGAAAGCTTTTGCTTTTTTGCCTCTGTAAGTAGTTTTTTGTCGTATTCTCCTAAAGCCGGGCGGAAATAGCAGCATCTGGTTCCTGCCAGGTCACTTAGCGTCGCGGCTCCGTCTGCCAGTCTGGCAGCGTCGGCTGCCATAGAGCCGTTGTCAAGAGAACCCTGTGAGTTCCCGGAGTATTCCAATAAATAGCCAACATCATGTCCGGCGGAAGAGATAGCTTTTACTTCCTCTGGATATTGTTTTATCCAGGCATCGGAGAGGAAAAAGGAGGCGGATACTTTCTGCTCCTGTAAAAGAGAAAGTAAAGCGTCCAAATTTTCCGGTTCCTGCAGACTGGTATTAAAGCTTAGTACGACACGCGGAGAGTCGGTTGGAATCTGCTGTATCGGGGCGTCACTTAACACCGCGTCGCTGTCGGCAGAGCGCAATTCCGGGGATGTTTTTAGTACAATCGTAAGCAGCAGAGAAGCCGACATAATAAGAAGACCCGTTTTAAAAAAGGAGGCAAGCGTCTCCTTGGATGGAAATGAAATGTTCATAGGAAACCTCAATAGGGATTGTTACTGTATTATATTCCGTTAGGAGGGAAAATTATACAGGCCGTTTTGGAAGTTCTGTTTGATATTTTAAAATCCACTGTATTTGTCAGTCAGAGAATGGACTACTCAAACGAGAAGCTCCAGCCTCTATGTATAGCATAGGCGGTGGGAGTATGTCACAACTAATTGATATATACAGAAAATAATTGATGAAAAGGACTATGGAACGATGAAGCATTTGAAACTTCATCGTTCCATAGTCCTTTTTCTATGCAACTCTTTTTTTATTGTTAAAATATTTCGTAGAATACGTAGTTCTGCGAAATATTATACATTAGTTTTATCTTGAAA
>CAJUFW010000051.1:13263-18807 GCA_910585655.1 uncultured Lachnospiraceae bacterium | reverse complement strand
GGTATAGGACAATTATAGTATAACTTGTCTGTGGTGGCAAGGAAGAAATAAAAGAGAAGGCAAAGGTGCTTGACAAATCAATAGAAAGAGATTACCTTTGTTTTAAGGAAAACTATTATATCAGAGTTTAAAACAGGAGGATAACAACGATGAGAAACATTTATTCGGTGACAGACGCAGAGTTTTTGCCATACGGCAAGGTGTTAGAAGGCTATGAAACCGCCGGACTGGTAGAAGCTATGCGCCAGATCGCGCTGCCGGATCAGGGGATAGCCTATAAGCCTGGGATTGCTTCTTTGGAAAGCGAGCCGATTTTAGAGGAGCTGCGGGATCGCGCCTATGGCGGGATGACGGTACAGCTTGGGATGTGCTGGGGACGGAATACAAAGCTAAACTGCCTGGAATATCACAAAGACAGTGAAATCAATATCGGCACCGAGGAATTTGTTTTGCTGCTGGCTAAGTTAGAAGAGGTGGAAGACGGAGTTTTGGATACGGCGAAGGTAAAGGCGTTTCGAGTGCCGGCTGGGACGGTCGTAGAGGTGTATGCTACTACGCTGCATTATGCGCCATGTCATTTAGAGGCAGAAAAAGGCTTCCGGGTAGCCGTTGCCCTGCCGAAAGGCACCAATACCGACAAGCCGGAATGCGCCGTAAAAAATGCAGAAGATAAGCTACTGTGGGCGCGGAACAAATGGCTGCTTGCTCACGCAGACTCGGCGGAAGCAAAGCAGGGCGCTTATATAGGACTAACGGGAGAAAATCCGGATCTGGATACGTTTCTTACATCGGCGTCTTCTTCTCCACAATGATATAGGCGATTCCATATCCAAACATCATACAGCCAAGAAGTAATAAAAACTTTCGCGCCAGTTCCGGCAGGCTTCCAGAACAAGCCAATGTCAGAATCAAAATCAAAAGCCCGCAAAGAGATAAAAGAAGCGCACGAAGAATCGGTTTCATAAAAGAATCAGCTCCTTTCCAAAAAAATCTGCCTCGTCCGGATTATGGGTGACGAGGAGCGTGGTAATGCCTGTCAGGGAAGTACGCAGATAGTCGCAGACCACCTGATATAGTTCTAAATCAAAGCCCTTGAGCGGTTCGTCTAAAAGGACAAGCGACCAAGGGCTTTGCCCGTTAGAAGCTTTGACGCTGTAAGGCAGGTGACGAGCTGCCAGTACGGCGCGTACGATAGCAACACGACGCTGCATTCCGCCGGATAATTCTCGGACGGGCTTGCCTTCGTAGTCGGTCAGTCTGACTTTTTGCAATTCTTTGCGAATTTCTTCCAAAGAGAGGGACGGAAGCACCAGTCTAAGGTTGGTGATCGTATCCAGTTTCGGACAGAGCCTGTTTTCCTGAAATACCATAGACAGCACGGGCGGGGTATGATCCGGGTACTGGATATAGCCGGAATCCGGCTGCTCTAAGCCTGCAATCAGACGCAGCAGCGTTGTTTTTCCGGAGCCGGAAGGTCCCATAAGAACAGTACAGACGCCTGTCTGAAAAGAGCCGGAAAAGTTTTTTAAAACCGATTGATTTCCATAAGATTTTGAAAGTGCGGTAATGGTAAAATCCATCTGAATCCCTCCTCTAAACAAAGCGCTTTACCAACAATCTTACTATTCGTATCACGACAAATTCCAGTAAAAAACTGATCACTACAATCACAAACGTCCAGGCAAACAGCTCCGGAGTCATCAGATAAAGTTTCGCCTCGTAAAGTTTTTCTCCGATAGAACCGGAAGGCAGCCCAATGATTTCCGCAGCAATGCCGGATTTAAAGCACAGTCCCAAACCGACTGAACAGGCGGAAAGCAGGTAAGGGAGAACCGCCGGCAGATAAAGATAGCGCAGCCTGCGCGCAAGGGAGATTCGGAAGACCTGTGCCATTTCCAACAGCTCCTGACTGGTTTCTCTGATCCCTGCTAACAAATTCGTATAAACAATCGGAAGTACCATAAGAAAAGAAATCAGTACAGAAAGACTACGAGAGGAAACCCAAAGCAGAGCCAGGATAATAAAAGAGGCGACAGGGATGGCTTTGATTAGACGCAGCACCGGGGAAATCAACTCCTCGATAAGAGGGCAAAGCCAGGAGAGAACCGCCAGCAGAATGCCCGTTACCAGAGCCAGCAAAAAACCAGCCGTAATACGGACAAAGGAAAATAAAACAGAGGACCAAAAGGAAGGTTCCGTAGCCAGCTTCCAGAGAGCCGTTAAGGTCTGTAACGGGGAAACCAAAAGAATCGTATTGGCTATCCGGCGGGCTGCCAGTTCCCAGACAAGCAGCCAAAAGAACAGGCAGGCAGCCTTTCGTAAGGGGCTGCCTGCCTGCCGGGTCTGCGTTCGACAGCCATAGCGCCGATGCTTATATTCTGGTTTCCAGGCAGGGCGATGGTCTCGAAGCTTCATAGTTCATATCCTTTCTTGTTTCGGTTATTTTAAGTAGAAATCCTCTGCCGGAAGCGTACCGCCGACTGCTTTTGGATTCTGCTCAAACAAAACGGTTAAATAGGCGGACGCTTTTTGCTGCATATCCTCTCCGGTGATTAAGGTGATATTACAATATGGAATCGCCTTGGTGGCAACTGCCGCTTTGAAAATATCGAACTTTTCTACAAGAGCCGCCGCCTCTTCAATGTTGGCGTTGACAAAATCAACCGAAGCTTGATAGTCTGCTAAAAAATCTTCTACCGCCTGCGGATGCTCCTCGGCAAAAGCAGCGTTGACGACCAGAACGCCTGTGACGACGGTGCTGTTATCGTTTCGCGCTTCCCATTCTTTTGTCACATCAAGAGCAATACGAACGTTGTCATTGTTCATCATAACGGTAGTGACGTATGGCTGCGGAAGCATGGCAATCGCATCTTCTGCTTCGGAAAGAACAGCAGCGACCTCTGCAGCTTCGGATTTGTATTCAATGGTGACATCCTTAGCCGGATCAAGACCGGCTGATAATAAAAGCTGGTTTAAGGTGTATTCCGGAGTAGTTCCTTTTCCGGTAGAATAAATAGTTTTGCCCTTTAAATCCTCTACGGACTGGATGGTCTCCCCGGTTTCTACGATATACAATACGCCTAGGGTATTGATGGCTGCCAGCTTTACCTTTCCCTCGGAATTGTTGTACAATACGGACGCCAGGTTGCAGGGAACGGCTGCCATAGCAAGCTCTCCGCTGATTAGTTTCGGAGTGATTTCATCGGCGGTACCTGCCAGAGTGAACTGGTAGCGGTTTGCCGTAGTGCCGGCTTCTGCCTGTTCCATCATCTCTACCATACCGATAGCCGTCGGACCTTTTAGCGCGCCTACCGCGATATCAAGCTGTTCGAGAGACGCGGCGTCCGGTTCGGTATCCGGCGTGGTAGTTTGGTCTTGCTTCTTTTTCCCGCATGCCGCCAGCATGCCGATACAAAGAACCAGTACCAGAAGGACTCCAAGTGTTTGTTTTGTTTTCATGATTTTTTTCTCCTTTTCTTCTTACTCAGGACGAACCCTTGTGATTAGATTTGGAATGATTTCCGCAGGCTATTATAGCACAGGAATGGAAAAGGTGCAAGTTCAGTCTTTACATTTTGAAGAACTATGCTAATATAAATATAAAGCTGGAAGTATCTAAGGTTTTTAAGAGCCAAAGCAGATGTCTGATAGCGCAAGAAAGAAAGGACGAGGAAGAGAATGAAGGAAATTATTATTGAATGCAGTGAGATGGAGACAAAGAGCCAGGCAATGGAGGCTTTGGGAAAAAGTCTGATGGCAAGAGGAGGTATCTCCGATTTGGATTCGCTGTACGAATGTCTGGTAGGGCTTGACGAGCCGGTGGAAATTACGTTTGAGGACGTGGATTTGCTGGATGTATATTTGGGAGAATTTGGAGAAGAACTTTTGGCTACCTTTGAGCAGGCTGCCAAGGAAAATGAAAATATTGAACTGATTTAACAGAAACGGAGAAGAAGATGTGGTTAGAACAGTTTTACCCGGATGAATGTGCCGAGTCGGTTTATCAGATCGATTTTTCCGAATGGTATAAAAAGGGCTATCGGGGCGTGATGTTTGACATTGACAATACCTTAGTGCCGCATGGAGCAGACGCGACAGCGGAGGCTGTGGCTTTTTTTAAGAAATTGCAGGAAATGGGATGGAAAACCTGCTTGATTTCCAATAATAAAGAAGCAAGGGTAAAGCGTTTTAATCAGGAAATCAAAAGTCTTTACCTCTACGACGCCCATAAGCCTTTTAGGGCAGGCTATCAAAAGGCGATGAAACTAATGGGGACAAAGCCGGAAAATACGCTGCTGATAGGCGATCAGCTTTTTACGGATGTTTACGGAGCGAAGCGTTCTGGGATTTACAGCATTTTGACAGCGCCGATTCATCCAAAGGAGGAAATTCAGATTGTGCTAAAACGCCGTCTGGAACGAGTTGTGCTGCATTTTTACGAGAAGGAAACAGGAAAAAAACAAAGAACACGGCAAAGGAAGCGGCAGACGGATGGACAGACGAAACGGAAGTGAAGCCAGGGGAAGGATGGCGAGGGGAGCTGCCAGGAGAAGAAAAAAGAGAAAAAGCAAGCGTCTGGGATTTCTTTTGGTGTTCAGCCTTTTGACGTTTACTGCGATCGGCGCTTTTCTCTCCCAGGAGCCAAAGCGGCAGCTAGCAAGACTAGAACGCCTGGAACGGCTGCGCGCAGAGCAGTCGCATCAGGATCGGCAAACGGATTCCTCCTATATGAGCCAGGATACAAAGGAAGGCGGAAACAAAGAAGGAAGTGAGTTTCCGGAATGGATTGACGTCCAGTTAATCGAGATAGACGGAGCGGCTAGACGGGGAGAGCGGCTGGAGGCGGTTCGGGATATTGTGGTGCATTATGTAGGGAATCCGGAAACGACGGCGCAGCAGAACCGGGATTATTTTAACAATCCGGATTCTGAGGTAAGCGCTCATTTTGTCGTAGGAATAGAAGGAGAAGTGATCCAGTGCGTTCCGCTGACAGAGAAATCCTCTGCCAGCAATGACCGGAATAAGGATACGATTTCTATTGAGGTTTGCCACGTAGATGAAACCGGCGAGTTTAGTGCAGAAGCGTACAACGCGCTGGTCAAGCTGACGGCTTGGCTGTGTCGGGCAACCGGGTTAAATGAAAAACATGTCATCAGGCATTATGATGTTACCGGTAAAAATTGTCCCTTGTATTTTGTAGAACATCCGGAGGCATGGAGCCTTTTTCGGAAGGATGTCAAACAAGCGTTAAAACGTTAGAGATGATTTGATTATATCAATTGGCATCTCCTGCCCTGTCCATAGCCGAAACGCTTCGGCTCCCTGATAGAGCAGCATATACATACCGTTAAAGGTTTTGAGACCAGCCTGCTCAGCCATCGCCAGCAGACGGGTTTTCTTTGGATGATAGATGATATCCGATACGACCAGATGCGGATGAAAATAGGAGGCGTCCGGGATAAGACATCCCTCTACATCCGGTGTCATTCCGACGGAAGTGGCGTTGATTAAAAGGTCGCTGTTTTGCAGCTCCTGCCGGAAGAG
>CAJUFW010000051.1:0-13253 GCA_910585655.1 uncultured Lachnospiraceae bacterium | reverse complement strand
GACTAAGGCAGCAGGACGTTTCCTGCCGCAGCGTTTGAAGGATTGTTTCCATACGCTGGAAATTAGCGCCGCTCCGGTTAAATATGGTAACGGCGGCTGCGCCGTCTAACGCCGCCTGTACTACGATAGAAACGGCAGCTCCTCCGGCTCCTAAAAGTGTGATCCGACTTCCTGCCAAGACAAAGCCAGCGTCTTTGGCAGCGCGCAGATAGCCGATGCCATCGGTGGTATGCCCGGTTAGGACACCATTTTCATTGACTACCGTATTGACAGCGCCGCTTAGCCTGGCAGCAGGAGAAAGCCGATCGCACAGGCTGCACATCAGGTTTTTATCCGGCATGGTCAGGTTCCAGCCTCTGGCGCCCAAAAGCTTTAGAGCTTCGACCGCCTGCGCAAGCTGTGTTGTATCAATATCAAAAGCCAAATAGGAATAGTCCAGTCCTAGCTTGGAACATGCCAGGTTGTGCATGGCTGGAGAAATGCTATGGGCAACCGGAGAACCAAGCAGGCAAAGCAGCTCTGTCCGTCCGGAATGATTGTGGATAAGAGGGGTTTTGGAATAATCAAATACATTCATATGGATTCTCCCTTTCTTAATTGGTATCAAGCAGTTCCAGTATACCAGCCGGAAGCAGATTTCTCAAGAAAAATAATGTTCCAGACAGAAAGAAAATAAGGGATAAGGGGGTTTATAAAAATGGAAAAACAAATAGTGGAAATAAGGGGAGTGCGTATCGGGGAAGGAATACCAAAAATCTGTGTTCCGCTTACCGATACGACGATAGAGGAGTTATTAAAAAGCGCGGATGCCGTTGTAAAAAGCGGTCTGGCAGATCTGGTAGAGTGGCGTTTGGACTGGTTTTTAGCTGCCAAAGAGTCAAACCTACTGCCGGAAGCAATTAAAAAGCTTCGCAGCCGCTTAGGCGAGTTGCCGCTCCTTGCTACCATTCGTACCACCGAGGAAGGCGGCGAGTTAGCCTTGTCGCCGGAGGCGTATATGGAGAAAACGATATGGCTGGCAGAAACTGGATTGGTAGATCTTATGGATATTCAGGTGTTTTTTACAGGATGCGAGGAAAAAACAGAGAGCTTAATAAAAAGGCTTCAGGAAACGGGCGTCAAAGTAATCGGCTCCTGGCATTGTTTTAGAGAGACGCCTTCGCAGGAGCATATCGAATGGCGGTTAGAGGAAATTCAAAAAAGAGGAGCCGATATTTGCAAGATTGCCGTAATGCCAAAGCACCCGGCGGATGTCTGGAGACTGCTGCGTGCAACCAGACGGGCGAAAGAGCAGTTAATAAATCGTCCGTTGATTACGATGTCGATGTCCGGGCTGGGCGTTGCCAGCCGGATGACCGGGGAATATACCGGATCTGCCGTAACCTTTGGGACGATTGGAACGGCAAGCGCGCCGGGTCAGATTCCGGCGTTGGAATTAAAACAAATCCTGACCGCCCTGCATGAAAAACGAAAGCTTGTTTTGATTGGGTTTATGGGAAGTGGAAAATCTACCCAGGGGGCGGCTCTGGCAGAAGGACTTGGCTGCCCGCTCTACGATACGGATCGGATGATTGAGGAAGTCGAAGGAATGTCGGTTCAGGAGCTGTTTGTACGCAAAGGGGAAGTCTATTTCAGACAGCAGGAAGCAGAAGTGTTAAAGAGACTCTCTCAACTAGAAGGGCTGGCAGTCGTTTCGACCGGCGGCGGTATGGCAGTAAACGAAAGCAACCATACGCCGATGCGGGAAATCGGGTTGGTGATATGCTTAAATATCCAGAAAGAGGAAGTTATGCGAAGGCTTCAGGGCGATAAGACAAGACCACTTTTAGCCGGAGCAAACCCGGAGGAAAAGATAGAAGAATTGCTGACGATCCGGACGCCGCTTTATAAAAAGGCAGCGGATGTCATGCTTTTTTTGTAAGAATCCGAAAAAAGCTATTGAAAAAATTTGAAACTTAGTATAGAATAGCCATAGTTACAGTAATGCGATTTGAAGGAGGAAATTTTTATGGTATCAGCAGGCGATTTTAGAAACGGCCTAACCATTGAACTGGATAACGGGATTTATCAGGTGATCGAGTTCCAGCATGTAAAGCCTGGTAAGGGAGCAGCATTTGTACGTACAAAGCTGAAAAATATCAAAAACGGCGGTGTGGTAGAGCGTACCTTCCGTCCGACAGAGAAATGCCCGCAGGCACATATTGACCGGAAGGACACCCAATACCTGTATGCAGATGGAGATATGTATCATTTTATGGATACTGAAACCTACGATCAGTTTGCTATGACGGCAGACCAGATCGGGGATGCGTTAAAATTTGTAAAGGAAAACGATATGGTAAAGATGCTCTCTCACAATGGAGAGGTATTTTCCGTGGAGCCGCCGCTTTTTGCAGAGCTGGTGATTACCGATACGGAGCCGGGCTTTAAGGGAGATACTGCTACCGGCGCTACCAAGCCGGCAGTCGTAGAGACTGGCGCTACCGTCTATGTGCCGCTCTTTGTTGAGCAGGGGGACAAGATCAGCATCGACACAAGGACAGGCGAATATTTAAAGAGAGTATAAAGACAGGCGTTGATATGTCTTTTTGCCTACGGGCGGGGAATGGCGAGATCATTCCCCGCTTTTTATATCATAGGAAATCCCTATGGTACAAAAAGCCCTCCAGGCAGGATGTACACTCGCGCGAATGGAAGAACAGGAGGTTAAGAATGGAGAAGAAGTTACACTTGCCGAAGGCAGTGATTTTTGATATGGACGGCGTGTTGATAGATACGGAAAAATATTTGGTGCGTTATTGGTGCCAGGCAGCCAGAGAAGCCGGATTTCCCTTTGAGTGGGAGCATGGGCTGATGCTCCGTAGCTTGTCGATGAAGTTTGCAGAACCGAAATTAAAGGAAATTTTTGGCAAGACGTTTGACTATAAAGCAATCCGGGAGCGTAGAAAAGAGCTGATGGAAGAGCAGCTTGCCCGTACGGGAATAGAAAAAAAGCCAGGAGTGGATAACGTATTGTCCTGGCTTTATGAGCATGGAATCAAGCGGGCTGTGGCAACGGCAACCGACGAGGAACGGGCAAACCGCTATTTAAAGGAGATTGGTATTGCAAACGCGTTTGAGCATATCGTCTGCGCGCCGATGGTCAAGCAAGGAAAACCCTGTCCGGATGTGTATTTATACGCCTGTCAGCAGATCGGAGAGCGCCCGGAGGACTGCCTGGCTTTGGAAGATTCTCCAAACGGGGTACTTTCTGCCTGGCGGGCAGGCTGTCAAGTTGTGATGGTGCCGGATTTGACAGAGCCTGAAACAGAACTTTTGCCTTTGCTTAGCGGAGTGGCGCATGGGCTAGAGGAAGTAATATCTGCTTTCAGCCCTTCAAAATCCAAATAATCTTCGATAAATTGCTTCCGTAATAAGGAAAGCGGAATAAATTCGTTGTATTTTCCCTCTATCTGAACCTTATCCGGAAGCGGCAGGCGATAGAGATCCAACTCTTCTTCTAAAATATCAAATACCATATACTCTAGTTCCTCCGGGGTGCCGTCGAAAACTGCCTCCAAATACAAACAAGTGATCCACGGATGTTTGCATTTGATCCCTCGATCCTGCAGGGCATAGAGCAGGGTAGTAAGCTGTCTGGTGCCGACCCACGGGAAAATTGCGTACTTTCGATTGGAAAGCGGCGTCACCAGATGGGTTAGAACCCCGCTGTTGCGGGCGATATAGCGGATTTCTGCCAGCCGTTCCTGGCAGCGGAGACTCAGATAAGGGTAGCTGGTATCCTCCGATAAAATGCTGCGGATTTTACGGACTAAGACAGTATGAAGTTCCGCGGTAAAATCCACGTTCCAATCGACTACGGAAATGCCTGGGACGCGCTTGACAAAAATCACTTTTGATTTGATGTTGACATCAACCGTTTCCCAGGCGATACCAGCCAGGGCAAAACGGGTGCCGATCGGATAGACTTTATCTACCGTGCCAATGGTACGGTTTTCGTCTTTGACTAATAAATATTCCGGCGCTAAAAATACAGTCAGAAACTTATGGCTGTTGACCACCTTTTCCCCCTCGCGTCCGATGATAAGCCCGCCCCGCTCGGTACGCTGGAGCTGTTCCAAATCCAGCAGATGAGCAAGCAGCAGTCGGTAATCTTCCTGTGGGATATGCTGGAATACCTGTAGAGATAAGACAGATTGCGCCAATGCACCGGCGGACAGTTCACCGTTTGTTTTTAAGCAGGACATGGTTTGGTGGTAAAGCAGGTTATAAGCATAGTATTGCGGGGAAATCGGCTCAATCCAATGTTCTTTTAAGTAAAGTTCGATGATGCCGATGGTGCGGATAAAATCCCAGTTAATCGGACCTAACGTATCGGAAGAATTGACCCGTAAACTCTCTACAAAGGTAAAAAGAATCTGTGGAACCTGCCCTCGTCTGCCGCAGCGTCCCAAACGCTGGGCAAAGCTGGAGACGCTGATCGGCGCGCCTATTTGAATCGCCTGGTCAAGCGATCCGATGTCAATTCCTAATTCCAGCGTAATGGTAGCTCCTGTAACGATTTTTTCATCTTCGGACTTCATCTCGTCCTCCGTAGTCTCCCGCAGCAGGGCGGAGACGTTGCCGTGATGTACCCGGTAAACATCCGGCGCTTTGTGTTCTAGGGCGATTTCCCGCAGGTTTGCCATGACCAGTTCCGTTTCCTCCCGGCTGTTGGTAAAAATAATCGTCTTTTTATCTAAGGTTTGCCGGAACAAATATTCATAATGCTCCCGGTTGCCGAATTCTCCGGAAGCGACGTAGGAAATTTTGCCGCCGCCGTCACGTTCGGTCAGGTCGCGTTCATCGGCATAATTGACAAACCGTTCCATATGCAGTCGAATCTTCCTTTTTCCCTCATCGGCAATCGGCGCTATGCAGGCGCGTCCGGTGCCGGTATTCAGCCAGTCCGTAGCCGCAGACAAATCGCCAAGAGTAGCAGAAAGCCCAATCCGACGTGGAATAATTCCCGTCAGTTTTTGCAGACGTTCCAAGATACACAAAAGCTGTAAACCACGGATATCTCGCATAAAGTAGTGAACCTCATCAATAATCACAAAACGCAGGTCAGAAAAGAGGGAAAGACAGGCTCCATGTTTGTTTGTAATCAAACTTTCTAAAGACTCAGGCGTAATCTGAAGTAAGCCCTCCGGGCGTTTTACCAACTTGTTTTTCTGGGACTGCGAAGCATCTCCATGCCATTTGGTGACAGGAATATGAGAATCAAGTAAAAGCTGCTCCAAACGTTTAAACTGATCGTTGATCAAAGCCTTTAGAGGAGAAATATAGAGTACGCCGACCGAAGCGGAGGGATACTCGTAAAGCGTTGTCAGCACAGGCAGAAACGCTGCTTCGGTTTTGCCAGATGCCGTACCGGAGGAGAGCAACAAGTTGTCGTCGGTATCAAAAATTACCTCACAGGCAGCGACTTGATTGGCGTGCAGCTCTTGCCAATGGTTTTCATAAATAAAGTCCTGAATAAAAGGGGCAAGTCGTTTAAATACATCCATAAGCGTTATACCTCGAATTCCTGAAATTCTTCCTGTAGTTCTTTTTCCCCATCAAGACCGCCTTTTGCCATGGAAAAATCTCTGCTGCCTAAAATATCGGCTACGCTTTTTTGCGGGTTTTGATACAGAATGTTAATAAGTTCAATAAAGTCCCGGATGATTTCTCTTGGTGTGATATGCGTCTCTGCCCCTACGCGGTTGTATTCCACGGTAAGAAAATAAACCAAATCGTCTCCGGAGAGAAGTGGTGTGTATTGGTAAAGCTGGGCATGGATTGCCTGCAGCTTCTCAACTAAAATATACATTTCCTCCTGGGAAAGCATCTGTAGGCGGATAATCGGCGCAGACATATCTTTGATATCTTCGGTGGCAAAATGCCCCTCTGCAAGCCGGGAACGCAGCGCTTCATAGCTAAAAACTCCCTTATAGCGGTCTTCGATACACTGAGGTGTGCCGCCCATTAAAAATCCCAGATGGCTTGCCTTGCCCTGAAGAACATCATTATAAATAGTAAGGATTTTTTCATAGTTATTTGCTCTGGTAATCGAGTTTGGGATTTTAAATAAATTGACTAACTCGTCGATGATCACTAACATCCCCTTATACCCGGCTCCTACTAAAAAAGCAGCGAATACCTTTAAAAAGTCGTACCAGGTTTCGTCGTTGACAATAAAATGAATCCCCAATTCCTCCTTTGCCTCTTTGCGGGTGGTATATTCACCGCGAAACCACTTGAGGACGTTGGATTTTAAAGAAGCATCATCTTCCTGATAAGCTCTCCAATAGAGGACAACCGCCTTGGCAAAATCAAAACCATTGACCATACCTTCTAAAGAACCGGCTACGGAATAGATCTGCTGTTCGACCAGCCGGTCAAACTCCATTCCTTCTGCCTGCGAGGAGGCTCGTACCGCCGTTTGGATACCGGAAATCCATTTTTCCAAAATCAGCGGCAGTGCGCCGCCGTCCGGTTTTGACTTGGTGGAAAGATTGCGGATAAGCTCCTTGTAAGTCGCTAACCCCTGTCCCTTGGTTCCTGCAAAGCGGCGTTCCGGTGAGAGATCGGCATCGACGACTACAAAGCCCTTTGCCGTAGCATAATTGCGGATGGTTTGTAAGAGAAAGCTTTTCCCGCTGCCGTACTTTCCGACGATAAAACGAAAAGAAGCTCCTCCTTCCTCAATCATCTCGATATCGTGTAAAATAGCGGCGATTTCCTGAGTACGCCCGACCGTGATGTATTCCAAGCCCACCCGCGGCACCACGCCGCCCTTGAGGGCGTTGATTAAAATATTGGCGATTCTGTTTGGGACCATTGTTGGCATAGTTTCTTCTCCTATTGAAAGTTCCGCAGTTCTCTCCTACAGAGCCCCTTCCTTAGCTCAATTTCCTGCCGCATAAGTCGCGTCAGAAAATCGAGCTGGGCTCTTCCGGAGAAACTGCTGATTTTTAAGTTCCGCAGTTCTCTCCTACAGAGCCCCTTCCTTAGCTCAATTTCCTGCCGCATAAGTCGCGTCAGAAAATCGAGCTGGGCTCTTCCGGAGAAACTGCTGATTTTTAAGTTTGCAGTTGCTGTAGTGGTTCGATATAATCGTCGTATAGTTGGAAGTCTTCGTCCATTAGGCTGTCTCCGATACAGTCGGCGGCTTTTTCGTTTATGCTGTCTGCCAATACTTCTGGGAGAAGTCCTTGGCGGCGTGCCGCTTCGGGAAGGGAGAGAGTGCCTTGTAGGAGGTCGGATAACACGGAACGTTCCAGCTCGCTTAGGCGGTCAAAGAGTTCTGCCCAAGGAGACCAAGGGGAAGAGGATGGTTGCGGAGCAGACAGAAGGGTGTTTTTGTCATCTTCCGGTGGTTTGCTTTCTGCAGCGACTGGCTCTTGGTTGGAAGGAATATTTTTCCTGTCGTCTTCTTCCTCTGGTACAGTCAGCCTTTCTTGTGTTACCAACGCTTCCTGCCGGATACGGCGCAGAGCGGTTTCATCCACCTGTACGATTACTTTGTTCCATTCTTTGTAAAAATCCTTGACTGCTTCTTTGATAACCGCTTCAAAGCTGATATCATGAGCTTGTATAAAATGAAGGATTTCGTCGCTGACGGCGCCTAAAGAAGCAGACAGTTTATAACGATACTGTGTGATTTGACGCAGAGCGACTTCCATCTGCTTTAAAATATAACTGACAAATCTTCGGTTTCGTTCGGAAAGCAAGAGAGCGCTGGCAGTCCATTTGTTGTTGCAGCAGACGTACAGCTCCTGGGGAGAAAAGACCACTCGTCGATCCGGCTGTTTTATCCAAGGATAAAACAATGCTTTTTGAAAAGGTGTCCAAGCTGTCATATTTTGCGTAGGTCGAAAGACTGCCACATCGAAATCCAGGTCGTATTGGGAAAAGAGCTGACGAAGCCGATGGATTACAAACAGGAAACAGTCGTGAATCAGTTCCTTTCGATCTTCGGTATAAAAAGAGGATTTTTCTATTTCATAACGGGAGAGCGGACGAAAAAGGGCATAGTCGTCCTGTGGAGCAGCCAGATCCGGGAAAAATTCCGTCAGCTTTTTTTCCCGAACAAATTCCTCAAAGCTCCAGGGAAGCGGGTAGTAAATATGATAGTCCTTTAGCCATTGGGGAACATAGTGGTCGAGGGAATCGTCATAGTCCCGGAATTCCATCCAGAATGCAAGAAGACGTTCCAATCCCTCTTCATAGCTGCCGACTCCGATATTCATAAGCAACTCATATAAATAGACATATGCGTAGGAAAGCGGAATTTCCGAAACGATTCCTTTCCTGACCTGGGCGCGCCAGCTAAAATAAGTCCGAAGTTGTTCAAAACCCATCTGCTGATAGCTGGGATAATAGGAGGTAAAATTGGAAATGCCGTCGTAATCATCCGTAACATCCTCCATATACACCGCCTGTTTATAAAAAATCCGGGAGTTATGATTTCGGACAACCGGATCAAAAAACTGGGAATCCGGGTATCTGGTACGATTTTGCCGGGCGATCTCTCTCATACTCTGAAACTTTCTGCGAAGCTGCAGCTCCTGGTTATGTTCCGGCGGGGTAAGTTTTTGTGAAGTACGGACAAATTTCCCCACGCCGGGAAAAGGTGTCGTATCATATTCAATCTCATAAAAGCTTCCGTCCGGCAGAGTGGAAACAGAACGTTTGTAGGAGCTGCCGTTATCCCTCTTCATAATCATCATCCTTCTTTCATCAGTATGTTATCCGGTACTGATAAATTGTTTTTCCGCTTTTTTCTATAAAACATTATACAAAAGCAAATAGGAAAAGGCAAGTGGAAAGAGAAAAAACGTTCGATTATTTATTCGATTGAAATACAAGGACAAGTATAGTATAATTTAATTATTGTAACTACAGGATATCAGAAATACCTTACCAGGAATGAGGGCAACGCATGGCTGGGGATTCCAGGGCTGAAAGCAGCGGAGCGAACGGCTGTTTTTTCCGCTTTGTTAGAAGAGGGGCAGATCGGCTTGGTTCAGGTAGAAGGGATAAAAGATAGTCTTTACGCTCTCGCAGAAGACATAAAAGCTTGGGAAGAGGAGCAAAGGATTTTCTTATAAATGGGAAATCTATACGCCTGCCTCCAAGCGGAAGTTTGGATATTATGTACTACCGATTTTGTATGGAGAACGTTTTGTTGGCAGAATTGAGATCGTATATGATAAGAAAAACCAGTTATTGCAGGTGCCAAATCTTTGATATGAGCCAGATGTTAAGCCAAATAAAACAATGGAGAAGCAAATTCAGACAGCCATAAAGCGTTTTGCTGCTTTTCACGAACGCGGTTAGGAAGCTTTTTGGGCTCTTCTAAAAAAGGAGAGCTTAAAATAGAAAGGACTAGAAAGGAAAGGGGTATAAAAGATGAGAGAAACATTAGAGGATTTAAAAACAAGACGGAGTATCCGAAAATTCAAACCGGATATGGTGGCAGAGGAGCAGCTAGAAGCTATTTTAGAGGCTGGAATGTATGCGCCGACCGGTATGGGAGCGCAGTCTCCGTTAATGGTCGTCATTCAGGATCCACAGACCATGGATCAGCTTCGGAGGATGAATGGCGCCGTTATGGGAAATCCAGATGCAAATCCTTTTTATGGCGCGCCGATGATGATTTTGGTACTTGCAGACAAGAGCCGCCATACTTATATTGAGGATGGAAGCCTGGTAATGGGCAATCTTATGAACGCTGCCCATGCAGTAGGCGTAGATTCCTGCTGGATTCACCGTGCCAGAGAGGAATTTGAAAGTGAGGAAGGAAAGGCTCTTCTGGCAAAATGGGGTATTGAGGGCGATTATGCCGGAATCGGGCATTGTATCCTTGGATATGCCGAAGATCCAGCCCCGGAGCCAAAGCCTAGAAAAGAAGGATATGTGATTCGGGTATAGACAGAAACCAGTAGTTTTTTTGCAGTTTGTATAATAGCAGGCAGAGGAAAAAAGCTTCCTCTGCCTGTTTGCAGTTATTTTTCAAAAATACTTGACAATATAACTGCAATCTACTATAATGAACATAGTTCATATTGAGGTGATAAGATGAATACCGTTGTAACATCAAAAGAGGAAATTTTAAAAGCCAGCCGGAACCTGATTCAGCAACAAGGATGGGCTGCCATCAATATCCGTTCTGTCGCGGCAGCATGTAAGGTATCGGTAGGATCTATTTACAATTATTTTGATTCTAAAGCCGCGTTAGTAAGCGCTGTGGTAGAAAGCATCTGGCATGAGATTTTCCATCGTCCCCAGGGTAAAACGGTGTTTTTGGATACACAAGCCTGTATTGCCTGGATGTATGAACAGATGGAGTATGGTCATAGGCAGTATCCTGATTTTTTTACGCTGCATTCTTTGGGCTTTATGCAGGAGGATAAATCCGACGGAAAACGAAAAATGCAGCAAGCTTGGCAGCATATCCTGGATGAATTGTGTTCTGTTTTAAAGCAGGATACCCGAATCAGGGCAGATGCGTTTACAGAGCAGTTTACAGCGGAAAGATTTGCAGATGTCTTATTTTCTCTGATGCTGTCTGCTTTACTGCGTCAGGATTATGACTCTACTGCGGTATTGGAGATTGTGCGCAGGACTCTTTACTAAAAATCCACTGAATTATGATAACACGTCGCAAAAGCGACCTGCCGCAGGCAGGATGCACACTCGCGCGGATGGAGGATATTGTCTTCCGGCGAATGCACTTGCTGCGGGAATTCCACTTTGTGGAATTATTTTTCACCATAAAATGAACAATGTTCATTGTAAGGTTACGAGTGGATTGTAACTATAGCAGAGCGGGACTTGTCTCCGCTGTAGTTCAAAATAAAAAATAAAGGAGAATAAAGGATGCAAGCGATTGTAGAAACTGTATTTGATGCTGTCTATTTGATTTCTGTTATTACCATTGGGATTTTGATGATCCGAGGCAGCAAAGGAGAGAGCCAATTTCGTTTGTTTGGATGGATGGCTGTAGTACTGGGAGCGGGAGACTCGTTTCATTTGGTTCCCCGTGCGTTTGCTTTATGTACCACTGGTCTGGAGCATTACACGGTTCCTTTGGGCATTGGAAAATGGATCACCTCGGTTACGATGACGATTTTCTATGTGTTACTCTATTATGTCTGGCGGAAGCGGTATCGGATCGAGGGTCAAACCAGTCTTACCACCGCTGTGTATGCTCTGGCAGGTCTAAGGATTGTACTATGTATGATGCCTCACAATCAATGGCTGAGCGCCGAAGCGCCTCTTTCCTGGGGAATCTACCGCAATATCCCTTTTGCCCTGCTGGGTCTTTTGGTAATCGTATTGTTCTACCGCAGCGCAAAGGCACATAAAGATAAGGCGTTTCGCTGGATGTGGCTGACGATTGTGTTAAGCTTTGGCTTTTATATTCCGGTAGTATTGTGGGCGGATATGATTCCTCTGATTGGTATGCTGATGATTCCAAAGACCTGCGCCTATGTATGGACGGTACTGATCGGGTATTTTGCTATGAAGCGGGAAGGGAGGTTATGCGAAATATAAGTTGGTTAGTTTGCAGATTGCCAACAAAGAAAATCATTATCTGCTGTAATAGGAACGAAATGCCAGTAGATTTTATAGTGTGAGAGATGGCGGTTTATCACCGCCATCTGCTCCGTTGTCTGCTTTAACAGTTGATTTCGGCTAAAATAGCATTTTTTTCATCTGCGGTAATCCATCCTTGTTCGACAGTATCCTCTAACTGACCTAAAGTCAGTTCCTCGGTCTGATGATACATATAAAACAAAACAGAATAGATAGGGGAACAATGTAAGTTTGTTTCCATGTAAGTTCACCTCACTTTTAGGATGTGATACGTTATTTTATCGGTTAGGATAACCAGTTTTTGGAGAAATTATACGTATATCCTATTGTTTTTTCACTGCTTAGCTCCTGGAAAATACCTTTAACGGATCAATCGGCTCGCAAAGAAAAACGGCAGCTTTGATTTCACGTTTACAGTTGTTATCTGTCATATTGTAACCTCATACTTTTCTGATTGGCAGCCAAACTTCATATTGCATCTGATTGGGATCGGAATTTAGATAGACCTCTATATCGGGAGCGTTATCAAATTCAAATCCGGAGGTTGGAAGCCACTCTGTTATAATGCGTCGCTCTAACTCCTGAATTGATATATCTGTACCAGTTCCGCTAAAAATAGCCCATGTGCAGGCGGGAACTATATATTCGCCTAAAGAATTGCCGATATCAGCGGACGAAGATACCGCTACAAAAAAGAGAGGTTTAAACAGGAGCTGTTATTTTCGATTTGGTTTTCTTTTAATCGCCAACAATTTCATATAATCATCAAATTCAGCGGTATTCGTCGGTTCAAACATGACCCATTTTCCATCATGATAGATTTTTGCATCATCATATTGGTTACAAATAGCGCTAGAGAGAGTATCCCTTATATCTTCCAGTTTTTTTCTTTCTGCTTTTCCAAAGATAATCAGGAAGCCAACACAATTATGCTTGGCGTATAGGCAGCATAGTGTTTTACCTCCTCTGCGATATTTATACTCGTAAGTCCAATTTTTACCACCAGTGTTCCACAACTGTTCCATTTCGTATTTTTCCTCAATAACCAAACATAATTCTTGCCAAATTTTAAACAAAGATTGCCCAAGCAATTCTATCATGGTTGATTGAGATGGTATATGTTTAAGCATGGTATTCCCTCCATAAAGTGTTGATTTTTTTACGCTGCTTAATTCCTGTTTTATTTTTGGATAGACAGGTGCCTCTTTTGCATATCCTCATTATATAAAAATATTATAAAATAGAAAAGAGGATTTTTTAAAAGATAGACACGGCAAGCGAAAGAGATTGCTTGAAATGTTGATTCCCACTAGGGGAAATCATATAGGAGTGCTAGGTCTGAAATAACGGATGAAATCCCAACCTGTGGACATGCCGAAAAGTGAGAGGTAGCTGAAAAGTGAATATCAGAAAAAGATAACAAATCCCCAAAAGTAGACAAAGGTTGAGAGGCATAGGAGCATTTCAAAGCCCAAGGGGATCTGATATAAAGAAGCATTTTGGACTGCCTATCAGACATCCTCAAAGTCGAAAGAAGGATTGGAAGGCATACGAAAGGTCGATACAATTTGTACAGTAGTAGGTATCTTTAAAATTACCCTATTTGAGAGAAGAATTCCTAGTAC
>CAJUFW010000050.1 GCA_910585655.1 uncultured Lachnospiraceae bacterium | reverse complement strand
GGAGGGCTTTTTGTATGATAGGGAAGTTCGGAGAACTTTCCTATCATATGAAAAATAGGGAAGTTCGGAGAACTTTCCTATGATATAAGAAGAAGGCAGTTGGGACGATAGCATGAGGAATAGAGAAAGAATAGGAGTGTTGGGACGATGGGTACAAGCAGGATTGAACAGATTATAGAGGATATTTATGACTTTGTGGAAAGCTGTAAGCCAAAGCAGTTTTCATCCTCTAGGGTAATTGTACCGAAGGATGAGCTGTATGACCTGCTGGATGAGCTAAAGCTCCGTACTCCAGATGAAATTAAGCGATATCAAAAGATTATTGCCAATCGGGACACGATTCTGGCAGATGCGGAAAAACAGGCAGAAGCAATTACAGAAGAAGCAAGACTGCGGACGGACAGTCTGATCAATGAGAGTGAAATTATGCAGCAGGCATATGACCGCGCGAATGAGGTGGTTCTCCAGGCGCAGGAGGAAGCAAACCGGATTGTGCAGGGAGCAAACCAGGACGCGAACGAAATTCGTACCAATGCGTTGATCTATGCCGAACAGATGTTAGGAGAAGTAGAAAAGGTGATCGGACATGCCTTTGAAAGTACCAGAAGCCGTTGTGAAAATCTGGTAGAGACTTTGCACGGAAACTTACAGGTACTCTCAAGCAATCGTAACGAGCTGGTTGCCGAGTTATATGGTCAGCCAGCGCAGGAGGCGGCTGCCACGCAGGACCGCCAGCCAGAGCAGGGGGAGGCGGGTGCGTCGGAATCAGAATCCTATCCGGATGAAGAGTATGACGACGAAGAGGTATATAACATAGAAGAAAATGCTTTTTTAAAACACATTGAATAAAAGCAGGATACCGGAAAGGGCTGCTGCTAAAAGCGCGTGCAGCACTTTGGTATACAGGTAGGTAGCGACAGACAGTCCCGAACTGCCCAGAACGCTTTTGGTCTGTAAGACACTAGAAAGACCGCCAAAAGCAGTAACGGCACAGATCAGGGCTGTTTTTAAGGCAGACGGAAGAGAGAGTGCAGCAATCGCGCTGCTGCCGGTGGTGATTTCTAAAACTCCTGCAAGCATTCCCTGTAGCAAGGGAAAAGGAAGAGACAGACGAGTGATCAAATGCCCGAGGATACCGAACAGAATGATATAGCCGCCGACCTTGACGATGGTCTGGATAGCGGTTTCCAGGGCATATTCTAAAGGCGAATCGGCGATGGAATCGACGCTTTTTCCAGCCGCATAGAGCGAATAGTGGTTTTGCGGCGCAGAGTACTTGGAAAAAAGACGGTAAAGTATTCCTGTAAAAAATGCCGATACGATCACAACGAGCCAAAACAGGAGACAACTTCGATGAGGAAGCCCTAACAGGCTGCTTCCGATAAAGCTGATAAGAAACATAGGGCTGGCGTTGTTGCAAAAGCAAAGCAAATATTGTCCTTCCTGTCTGGAAATACTGCCGTCTTGTACCAGTTCGGCGCAGGTTTTCGCACCCAGCGGATAACCGGAGACTAAGCCGATCAAAATGGCATAACAGCAGTCTGTCGATACGCGAAAGATCGGGGCGAGGATTGGCTTTAACAGGCGGCTGACGGTATGAGCAGCTCCCGTTGCCAGCAGCATAGAAGAGACAAAAAGAAAGGGAAACAAGGTAGGTAAAACAGTGTGGAACCAAAGCAGCAGCCCGCTTCTGGCTCCCTCTAAGCAGGCTGTTGGAAATAAGAGCAGCAGAGCGAGCAACAGGATCAGAAAAAGTGTCATAACGTCCTCCCCAGATAGACCATTACATAGCTTTAGTACAAGATATGCAGCAGCCGGGAGGATATGATAAGAGGGGGATAAGATTCCATGGAAGAAACCGGAAAAAGAAAAAAGATTGTATTGATTGTAGTGGAATGGATGATCATTGGGCTGTTGGCGGTTGCCATTTATTTCGGCTATTCTTTTTATAAAGAATATACGAAGAAGACGGCACTGCAGGAAGGAAAGACCATCAGTGTTACGATTAAAGAAGGAAACGGGCTTCAGGATATTGCGGGAATTTTAAAAGACGCCGGATTGGTACGGTTTCCGTATGCGTTTTATTTAAAGGCGATAGAAAGCGGCTATCTGGGGATGTTTCAGCCCGGCACTTATGAGTTAAATCCTGGTATGAGCTTAACGGATATGATGGAGATAATGAGCCAGGCGCCGGTCGGCGGAGGTCGGGAAACGGTACGCTTTACGATACCGGAGGGATACTCGGTAGAAATGATCGGTCAGCGCCTTGAACAAGAGGGGCTTTGCCTGGCAGAAGAGTTTTATGCTGCCGCCGACCGCTTAGACTATGAGTTTTCGTTTCTTTCCGAGATTCCGGCGGGGGAAGGGAATTATGCGTTGCAGGGATTTTTATTCCCGGATACGTATGAGATTTATGTCGGCGACGGGGCAGAGGTGATTGTAGAAAAAATGCTGGCAGGTTTCCAGTCGCATTTGTCTTTGTTAGAAGAGAAAAATACGTTATCCGACGGTTATTCCCTGTACGAGCTGGTGACAATGGCTTCTATTGTAGAACGGGAAGCCAAGCTTGCCGAGGAGCGACCGACGATTGCCGGAGTAATTTATAACCGTTTGAATCAGCAGATGAAACTGCAGATGTGTCCGACGGTGCTATATGTGATTACAGAGGGAAGATATGATGTCAACCAGGTACTGTATACGGATTTGGAGGTGGACAATCCATATAATACCTATGTGTACGAAGGGCTTCCAAAGGGACCGATCTGCTGTCCGGGTGCGGCTTCCTTAGAAGCAGCGGCAAAACCGGAACACCATAGCTGGCTCTTTTACCATACAGACGACGAAACCGTTGGCAATCATATTTTTACAGAGACCTATGAGGAGCATTTAGATACCCGAATCCGTCAGGAATAAGCAAAGACAGCCCTCCATTCGGATTTAAAGCGCCAGAAACGGGTAGTAATAATCGCTTGGAATCGTCGCTTGATAGCGGCAGAATACCATTTGATTGTATAGTTCGGCGGCGGCGATATCCTGCTCGAACAGATAAAGCGCTTCCTCGGTTAGAAGACGCTTGGCGTCCGCTGCCTTTGCAATCACGGGAATCCGGCGTTCTTCCGATATGGATCGGAAGAGCTGCCCGGATTCTTTTTTCATGCCTAAAAGCCTGGCATAAGGAGCATAGTCGCAGGAACGAAACAGATCCATATCCTGAACCGTTATGCCAAGCATCAGATGGAGCAGAGCGCGGCGGATTCTGGCAGTGGTATAGTTACGGGAGGAAAGCTGCCTGACCAGGGAGGAGAAGGAAAAGGAACGGTGGAGCGAGGAATGGATCCGTCCGGCTAAATCAGGAGAAAGATCCTGAAAGGAGGACAAGAAAACAAGCTGTTCCTGTTTGGTAGTCTTTTTCTGTACAGATTGCAGGGCGTAAAAAAGTACAGAGGAAAAATCCTCTTCTTGAAGCGGGAAAAAGCTCGTCTGAAGATAATCGTATACAAAATCCGGAAGGTACGGTTTCAGAGAACGAAGGGAATTTTTTGGCGGGAGAGCGGAAAAAATCTGCCTTCTAAGAGCTGTAGCGGAGGGAAACGTAGCAGCAGCTAGCGCCGTATCGTGGTAGCCGCTTCCCTCTCGCTTTAGCGGCAACGGCTGGATGGAAGAGGAAAAAAAGGAAAGCGCCCTAAGATATTCGATTGCTAACAGGTTGTTCGGCTTTGCCAAAAGATCTGCCGTTTTTACAGGGACAAGACCAAGGAGCGCCTCGTATCTGGCAGCCGGATAGCCCTTTCCCATACGAAGCAGCCTGGCAAGAGTTTCCTTGTAGGCAGGCGGCTCTTCTTTGGCAAACAGCTCTGCTATTTGCTGTAAAGAGGATAGGTCGGCGTCCTCACAGCCAAAGCAAAGAGTATCTACGATTCCCAACCGATGCAGTAGTCCGACAGCCCCTTTGGCAAAGAATTCCGCGCTGCCGCAGGCTAAGGCGACAGGCAGTTCCAGCACGGCGTCAGCTCCTGCTTCCAGTGCAAACCTGGTACGGGCGTATTTATCCAAAAGTGCAGGGGTTCCACGCTGTACATAATCCCCGCTCATTACCACAATCAGATAGTCACAGCCGGAAAGACGCTTTGCTTCCTGGATATGGTAAAGATGTCCGTTGTGGAACGGATTGTATTCTGCAATGATTCCCAAAACCTGTTTTCCCTGTGGTGTCATAAGTCCCTCCTGATTATCATAACACTGTGATTCATTCGTTTATCATAGGCAAAAACAGAAGCGCTGTCAACCATCAGAGAACCGTTATTCGTTGGTTGTTCCTCGAAAAATACATGCACGCTTTCTTCTCTAGTCTTGTAACCAGAGATAAAAAGGAGTATAATAGAGACAATGTGTAAAAACAGTTTTTTTATATTCAGATACAGAAAGGAGAAGCACCATGGGCTTTATGGATGGAATTAAGGCTCGCGCCAGAGCCGAGAAAAAAAGGATTGTTCTACCGGAGAGCGAGGATAGGAGAACGTTAGAGGCAGCAGCTAAAATCATAGCAGAGGATATTGCAGAAGTTATCCTGATCGGAAACGAAGAAAAGGTAAGAGCAGATGCCAAAGAGGGCGGCTTTGATATCAGCAAGGCGTCTGTCGTTGATCCTCTTACAAGCGAAAAGTTAGATGCTTATGTCAGTTTGTTTGCAGAGCTGCGCAAAAACAAGGGAATGACAGAGGAAAAGGCAAGAGAAATTCTTACGACAGATTATCCGTATTTTGGAGTGCTGATGGTAAAAGCAGGGGATGCGGACGGTATGGTATCCGGTGCCTGCCACTCTACTGCCGATACTCTGCGTCCATGCTTACAGATCTTAAAGACCAAACCAGGAACCAAGCTGGTATCTGCCTTTTTCCTGATGGTAGTGCCGAACTGTGAATTTGGGGCGAACGGAACCTTTATCTTTGCAGACTGCGGTTTGAATCAGAATCCGAATCCGGAGGAATTGGCAGCGATCGCCGCTTCCTCAGCCGAGTCCTTCCGTATGTTAGTAGGCGAGGAGCCGCTTGTCGCGATGCTTTCTCATTCCAGTAAAGGCAGCGCGAAACATGACGATGTAACAAAGGTAGTAGAGGCTACACGGATTGCGAAAGAACAGAATCCAGAGCTGAAGCTAGACGGAGAACTCCAGCTAGATGCTGCTATCGTACCAAGCGTAGGCGCTTCTAAGGCGGCTGGCAGCGAGGTAGCAGGCAAGGCAAACGTCCTGGTATTCCCGGACTTAGATGCCGGCAACATTGGCTACAAGCTGGTAGAGCGTTTGGCAAAGGCAGAAGCTTACGGACCGGTGACACAAGGGATTGCAGCCCCGGTCAACGATCTTTCCAGAGGCTGTTCGGCAGATGATATCGTAGGTGTGGCAGCGATTACAGCGGTTCAGGCGCAAAGTAGTCGTGGATAGAATAGTGGAAAAATAAAAAAAGGAGTAGGGAAGGAACTATGAAAATTTTAGTCATTAACTGTGGAAGCTCTTCCTTGAAATATCAGTTGATCGATGCTGAAAGTGAAGCTGTGTTGGCGAAAGGCCTGTGTGAACGGATCGGAATTGACGGCAGACTTAATCACACTCCGGCAGGCGGCGAAAAGCAGGTGATTGAGGCTGCTATGCCAAACCATGAGGTAGCGATTAAGCTGGTACTCGACGCGTTGACCAACGATCAGTATGGTGTGATTTCTTCTCTGGATGAAATCAGCGCGGTAGGGCATCGTGTGGTACATGGCGGAGAAAAGTTTGCTTCTTCTGTAAAAATCAACGACGAGGTATTAAAGGCGATTGAAGAGTGTAATGATTTGGCGCCGTTACATAATCCGGCAAACCTAATCGGAATCAATGCCTGCACCAGCATTATGCCAGGAGTGCCGCAGGTGGCTGTATTTGATACCGCCTTCCATCAGACGATGCCGGCAGTCGCTTATATGTACGCTCTGCCGTATGAATATTATGAAACGTATAAAGTAAGACGTTACGGTTTCCATGGAACGAGTCATGATTTTGTTTCCAAGCGTACTTACGAGGTAGCAGGGCTGGAAAAGGAAAATTCCAAAGTCATTGTCTGCCATTTAGGAAACGGAGCCAGCATTTCTGCCGTATTAAACGGGAAATCTGTCGATACCAGCATGGGCTTGACTCCGTTAGAGGGTCTTGTGATGGGAACTCGTTCCGGTGATTTGGATCCGGCTATTTTAGAGTTTCTGGCAAAAAAAGAAAACCTGGATATTGAAGGCGTGATGAACGTCTTAAATAAAAAGTCCGGCGTATATGGTCTTTCCGGCTATGTTTCCAGCGATTTCCGCGACTTAAACAAGGCAGAGGACGAAGGAAACGAAAAGGCGGCTTTAGCGTTCCGCGTTTTTGTTTACCGGGTAGCAAAATATATCGGCGCTTACGTAGCCGCCATGAACGGTGTGGATGCGATTGCCTTTACGGCAGGCTTAGGAGAAAACGACGGCAAGATGCGTGCTATGGTCTGTGAATACCTGGGTTATCTGGGCGTAAAGCTGGATTTGGAGAAGAATCAGGTTCGCGGAGAGGAATGTATTATCTCTACTCCGGAATCCGGCGTTAAGGTATGCGTGATCCCAACCAATGAGGAATTGGCAATCGCCAGAGAAACCGTAGCGCTGATTTAGAGAATTGAAAATTCCTATGATATTAAAAATTGTCAAAAAAGATTGACAAATTCCATCCGGATGGATATAATAAGAAACAGTGTGAATATCAGGAGGGTGGTAGTATGATTCTCTCGCTGTCGGAAGTCATGACAGTACCGGACAAGGTTGTCACGATGGACATTCCCTTAGAGCTTTCTGAAGTAGAGTTCCAGGGGATGCGGTATGAATTTTTGCAGAAGCCTCCACTGTCGGCGAAGATTACCAATCAGAACCAAAAAAGGGTGCTGGTAGAGGGGAGAGCCGATTACACATTGTCCATTCCCTGCAGTCGTTGTTTAGAAAGCGTGCCTGTTTCTATTCCGGTAAAGATTCATGTGTCTCTGGATTTTAGCCAGGAAGAAGGAAGCGCGGACGAGCTGGAGCGGGAAAGCTATCTGGATGGTTTCCATCTGGATACGGATTTGCTGATACTGGGTGAGATTTTACCTTCTTTGCCGGAGAAGGTGCTTTGCAGGGAAGACTGCAAAGGGCTTTGTCCGATGTGCGGGAAGAATTTAAACGAAGGGGCGTGCGGCTGCCGCCAGGAACCTTCCGATCCGAGAATGGCGCAGATCCAGGATATTTTTAAAACGTTTAACCTGGAAGAATCCTGATTGTTCCAGATTGAAATAAGGAGGTGTAACCGATGTCTATTTGTCCAAAGAATAAATCATCCAAGGCAAGGAGAGACAGCCGTAGAGCAAACTGGAAAATGTCTGCTCCAAATCTGGTAAAGTGCAGCAAATGCGGCGCTCTGATGATGCCTCACAGGGTTTGTAAAGCCTGCGGTTCTTATAATAAGAGGGAAATCATTGCCCAGGAGGGATAATTCCAAAAGGGGTAGCAAGATTTTCTGCAAACAAGAAAAGAAAGCCTCCGGCAGCGATTGTCAGGAGGCTTTTCCTTATATCAGATGTTTTAGCAGATGTTTGGCATAGCGGGTAAGCTGCTTTTCATCCTGGCAGAATTCATCTGTGGCTTCTAACCAGGTAGTGCGGTCGGCATAGTCGATTTTAAAAAAAGGTTCTATCAGCTCTTCAAACTGGGGGACAAAGCAGCCGGTATGCTTGCTGTAGCAGTTGGCAGCTTTCGCCTTGGTTCGGTAATGCTTATCGACGTAAAAGGCGACGCTTTTATGTATTGCCATGTCTTCTTCCGGCAGATAATAATAATCCTTATAATTGGAATAAAAAAACTTTAGCTCCTGCTGGCAGAGAGAAATGCGGAGTGTGGCTTGGCTGGCGGAGACAGAAAGGGAAAACTGTTCTAACCGGTAATAAAACGGCTTAGGAACGGGCAATGGCAGAAGAAGCGGAATCAGCAGCTCCTTTCGTATCAGGTTGCGGGTCGCCGCCTGCGCCTGGCAGTCATTTAACATAGCCGGCAGCGCCAGCATAGGGGTAATTCCTAAAAGCCCGTATAAATCCTCCTGGTTATGAGAGAGCAACAGCTCTAAATAGGTGTTTTCTTCCGGAAGATGCCCGTATTTTGCCTTTAGGTAGCGTCCATAATAGGAAATAAGGTCGCCGCCGGAATACGGAGAAGGACGGCTCAGCCCTAAATACTGTTCGATTGTTCGCTGCTTTAAATTTTCAAGACGCAAAAGAGAACGAAACGGCTGGAGCTTTTTATAGAGATCATAGCTTTTTTCTTCGGGAATACGATAGTCAAAGGCATGTTTTTCACACTTTTTCATCAGATAAGGAAGATCAAAGCTGGTGCCGTTGTAATGCAGAAGACAGCGGTAATTTTGGGCAAGCTGAAAAAAAGAAGTCAGCAAAGAGGCTTCACTGCGGTTGTCGTCTGCAAACCACTGGATCAGCGTCCATTCTCCATCTTTTTGACAGACACAGCCAATCAGATAGAGCGCTGTGACATCGGCGGCAAATCCGGTCGTTTCAATATCAAAAAACAGCGCCTCTTCCGGTCGGATACCTTCCGGCAGGGTTGGAGGATAAGGAAGCGTCAGCGGCGTAATACGTGTAATCATATAAATTCACCCTTTCTATGAAGCCTATTTTACCGAAAAGAGCAGAGCCTTGTCAACCAGCAGAACAAAAATGGACGGGTTGACAATTCGCTGCTAATTTACTATGATAACAGAAGCAGGATAATCAGAACTACAAAGGAGAAAGGATGTCTGGCAAAGATGTGGAGTATACGCCTGTTTGGCTTTGAGTGGTTTTATCTGTTTTATCATTTTTTCCTGTACAGTTTTTTTGGCTGGATCTATGAAAGCTGCCTGGTTTCCTTTCAGAAAAAGAAGCTGCTCAACCGAGGCTTTTTAAATGGACCGGTGATACCGATTTACGGGGCAGGCGCTACGGTGATTATGATGGTGTTGGATCCGATCAGAGAGCATTATGTGGCAGTTTTTTTCGTCGGTATGCTGGTGGCGTCGGTGTTAGAATTTAGTACGTCCTGGCTGATGGAAAAGCTGTTTCATACCCGTTGGTGGGATTACAGTGATTGGAAGTTCCATTTACAAGGAAGGATTTGTCTGGGTGCCTCGGTTTTTTGGGGTGTGCTTTCTGTTACCATGGAGCTGGTTTTTAAACCTGGGATAGATTTGTTAATTGCGGATATTCCCAGAAAATCAGGGGAATATATGGGATATGGGATTGCGGCGGTATTTGCGGCGGATTTTATTATAACAGTGATTTCTACGGTACAGTTGGATAAGCAGTTAGAAGAGCTGCAGCGTCTCCGAAGAGAGCTGGCGTCTTATATTGGAAACAGTAAGCTTGCCGATCGTACCAAAAAGGGGATTTTTTCCCATTATCAGCATAAGTTAGAAAAAGCTAATTTTATCCAGAGACGATTGTTCCATGCCTTTCCCAATATGAAAGCGATCGGCAAGGAAGAGGCGTTAGCGGATTGGAAGAAAAAGCTACATAGGAAGAAGGAAGGATAAAGCATGCCGACAGAAGGAAAAGAAAAGATGCCAAAGCGGATTAAAATGAATATGAGCGCGATTTTGCGGGCGATGGTAGTAGCTTTGCTCGTACTCATCCAGTTTGCCTTAGTAGCATTATTTACGTATTTCATGCGTGGCTTTACGGTTTATTTTTATGTGGTATTAGAGCTGCTTAGTATCATTTTAATCGTCACCTTAGTCAACGAAAGTCTAAGTCCTTCTTATAAAATCGCATGGATTTGCGTGATACAGCTCCTGCCGGTAACGGGGCATCTGATGTTTTTACTGTGGGGGAAAAGTGATTCCAAGCGTAAAATCGAAGCAAGGGTACTGACGAAAATCAACCATGGAAACCAATATTTGGAATATGTTCCGGAACTAGAAGCCGCTTATGAAAGCAAGCATCCTGTCATGTCACGAATGAGCCGTTATTTAGAAGGCGAGCAATTTCCTCTTACCAAAAACAACGAAGTTTCCTATTATGGAATGGGAGAGGATGCGTTTGAGGCGATTTTTGCCGATATGCAAAAAGCCGAGCATTTTATTTTAGTAAATTTTTTTATTGTAGGAGAGGGCGAGCTTTGGGATCGGATGCACGAAATCCTTTTGGCGAAAATCAAAGAGGGTGTTGAGGTCAAATTTATGTATGACGACTTTGGCGCGATGTTCCGTACGGACAACAATTTCCGCCAGCGCTTAGAGGAAGAGGGATTTCAGATTCGGGTTTTTAATCCAATCCATAAATACATTGATAAATTGTATATGAATTACCGCAGCCATCAGAAAATCGTCGTGGTAGACGGACGGGTCGGCTATACGGGAGGGATCAACATTGCGGATGAATACGCCAATATTATCCAGCGTTTTGGCGTTTGGAAAGATACGGCAGTACGGGTGTCCGGAGATGCGGTCTGGGGACTGACGGTTGTCTTTTTGCAGATGTGGGAAGTATGCGGCGACGGACCGCTGATTGACTATGCGCCTTATCGCAGCAAAGAACCGTTTCCGCCGTCGGAGGTTTACTGTCATGTCGTATCGGACGGTCCGGCGAACAGCCCGGACAATCCGATTGAAACGATGTATCGGCATATGATCGAGTATGCCAGGCGATATGTCTATATTACGACCCCGTATTTGCTGCTGGAAAACGATATGCGGGACGCCTTGATTGCAGCGGCTCGTAGCGGGGTAGACATACGGATTATTGTGCCGCATATCCCGGATAAAAAATACGTAAAAATCCTTACAAATTATTCCTATGGAAAGCTGTTAGAGAACCGGATTCGGATTTATGAGTATACACCTGGCTTTATCCATGCAAAAATGATACTGAATGAAGAATGTGGCGTAGTAGGGACGATCAATATGGATTACCGCAGTTTTTATCTGCACTATGAATGCGGGCTTTGGATGAGTGAGGAAAAGACGTTGGAACCTATCAAAAGGGATTTCCTAGAAACAATGGCGGTCAGCGAGGAAGTGACCTATGAGATGTGGAGGCATCGTTCTTGGAAACTAAAGCTGATACAGCCGATTTTAAATTTATTTTCGACGTTATTGTAATAGAACAGAAACTAAAAATTAGGGGGCTGCTATGGGAGAAGAGGTCTATACTTGCAGGCATTGTAAAAAGCTGTTTACTTCCGTTATAAAACGGCAGGTATGCGAGGAATGCGCCAAAAAAGAGGATCAGTTGTTCCAGCAGATCAAGGAATATTTAAGGCAGTATCCAAACAGCAACGCCATGCAGATTGCAGAGGGATTGGAAATCAATGTGATGAGTGTTCTGCACTTTATCGACGAGGGACGTCTTTCGGTTGTTACAGGAGGCTTTTCTAAGCTAAAGGAACCGCGGCGTCAGGTGATAAGGAGAACGACGAGGGCAGAGAACAGCCAGTTGGAGCCGGAACATGAAATAGAGTTAGGAAATGAGGAAGAAGAATGATTGCATACATCAAGGGGGAACTGGCGGCAACCGACGTTGACACTGTTGTGGTAGAAGCTGGAGGGCTAGGCTATGAGATATATGTTCCGGTATCCGTGTATGAAGGGCTTCCGGCGGTTGGAGCGCAAGTAAGGCTCCATACCTATCTTCACGTAAGAGAAGGTGGTATCCAGTTGTTTGGTTTTTTGGATCGGGACAGCTTAGAAGTGTTTAAGCTGTTGATTACGGTCAGTGGAATCGGACCAAAGGGGGCGCTTGGCGTGCTTTCGGTGATTTCACCAAACGAACTGCGGTTTGCGATTTTAGCCGACGATGCCAAGACGATTTCCAGGGCGCCGGGTATCGGGGCAAAAACTGCCCGAAAGCTGATTTTAGAATTAAAGGATAAACTTCATCCGGAAGATGTATTTGGCAGACAGCTTGGCAGTACAGAAAGCAGCGCTGCGGCAGGGGCAAATATCGCTTCTGAGGAAGCAGGGGCAACCGACGCTATGAACCGTATCCGAAGAGAGGCAGTAGCCGCCTTAGAGGCGCTTGGTTATTCGGCTACCGAAAGTCTGCAGGCAGTGCGGCGGGTAGAGTTACAGGAAGATATGGATACGGAAGAGCTGCTCAAACGTGCCTTAAAGGAAATGCTACGATAACATAAAGGAAACCAAGAAAGAAAAAGCCAGGAGGGAAGCGGCACATGCAGCAGGAGAAAAAAAGAATTATCACCACGGATCTGATGGAAGAGGATATCGGAATAGACAACAGCCTGCGTCCGCAGCTATTGGCGGATTATATCGGGCAGCAAAAGGCAAAGGACAATTTAAAGGTCTATATTGAGGCAGCCAAGCAGCGGGGAGAGGCGTTAGACCATGTGCTGTTTTATGGTCCACCTGGACTGGGAAAAACGACGTTGGCAGGCATCATTGCCAATGAAATGGGTGTGCATATGAAGATCACTTCCGGTCCGGCAATTGAAAAGCCGGGAGAAATGGCAGCGATTTTAAATAACCTGCAGGAAGGGGACGTGCTGTTTGTCGATGAAATTCATCGTCTAAACCGTCAGGTAGAGGAAGTTTTGTATCCGGCGATGGAGGATTATGCCATTGACATTGTAATTGGAAAAGGGGCATCTGCCAGAAGCATCCGTTTAGAGCTGCCGAAATTTACACTGGTAGGGGCGACTACGAGAGCCGGTATGCTGACTGCGCCGCTTAGAGACCGTTTTGGCGTGATCCACCGTCTGGAATTTTATACCATAGAAGAGCTGATGGTGATTACCACCCGTTCGGCAGGTTTGCTGCAGGTAGAAATTTCCAAAGAGGGCGCGGTAGAAATCGCAAGGCGTTCCCGCGGGACGCCAAGACTGGCGAACCGGCTGCTCAAACGGGTACGGGATTTTGCCCAGGTCAAGTACGACGGTGTGATAAGCGAAGAAGTTGCCAGCTTCGCACTTGATTTGCTGGATGTGGATGCCTATGGCTTAGATCGGATTGACCGAGAGGTATTGCTTTCGATGATCCACAAATTTTCCGGTGGTCCGGTCGGCTTGGATACCATAGCGGTCTCGATTGGAGAAGACACCGGTACGTTAGAGGATGTATACGAGCCGTATTTGATTCAGTCCGGCTTTTTGAAACGAACGCCGCGTGGACGGATGGTAACAGAGCTGGCGTACCACCATCTGGGATTACCGCTGCCGCCGCAAGGAGAGTGCTGACGGCAGGGAACAAATAGAAGCGATAGAATATTGGAAAGATAGTTTTGGAGAACAGGAATGGGAGAAGTTAGATTATGAATACGATGAATGATTTAGAGGTCATTATCAATAACAAACGTTATACGATCAGCGGCTATGAGAGCGAGGAATACCTGCAAAAAATCGCTTCCCATATCAACAGCAAATACGCCCAGTTCCGTACCCATGAAAATTATAACCATATGGATTCGGAGATTCGCAACGTCCTGATGCAAATTAACCTCGCTGACGATTACTACAAAGCCATCCGCCAGAAATCCGATCTGGAAGCAGAACTGGAACGGAAGGAAAAGGAGCTGTTTGAGGTAAAGCATCTATTAGTCGAGATGCAGGCACAAAACGACGACCTGACCAAGCAGCTCGCAGACTGCAACCACAACTATAATGAAGCACAAAGACGGATTATTCAGTTAGAATCCAATAAAAGTTCAAACTAAGAGGGTGTGTCTGGAAGGAAGTTTTACGGAACTTAAAACAGTAAAACTTCCGAAAAGACACAGTTTGATTTACAGATGTATGGTTTTTACGGCTGGAAATCAAACTAAGGGAGAAGTGTCTGGAAGGAATCTTTACGGAACTCTAAACAGTAAAGCTTCCGGGAAGACACAGTTTGATTTACAGACGTGTTTTTAACGGCTGGAAATCAAACTAAAGGAGGGTGTCTGAAAGGAAGCTTTACGGAACTCTAATAAGGAAAGAAAAAAATGAAAAAAATTGAGATATTGGCTCCGGCGGGTTCTAGGGAGGCGATGGAGGCTGCGATAGAGGCGGGCTGCGATGCGCTTTATATCGGGGGAAGCAGCTTTGGCGCACGAGCTTATGCCGACAACCTTTCAGAAGCGGAGCTGTTAGAAGCCATTGATGATGTACATCTTCATGGAAAATCCCTTTATTTAACGGTAAATACGCTGTTAAAGGAGCGGGAGCTACAGGGGCAATTGTATCGTTATATAGAACGATTTTATGAGCAGGGGCTGGATGCTGCCATTGTGCAGGATATGGGCGTCCTGCGCTTTTTGCATACACATTTTCCGGATCTGCCGCTCCATGCCAGTACGCAGATGACGATTACCTCAGCGGATGCTCTGACCGTTTTAAAGGGAAGCGGCGTAACAAGAATCGTTACTTCAAGAGAGCTGACGTTGGCGGAGATAAAGGAACTAAGAAGTCAGACAGAGTTACAGATAGAAAGCTTTGTCCATGGCGCACTTTGCTATTGTTATTCCGGACAGTGCCTGTTTGCCAGTATGTCAGGCGGGCGTTCCGGCAATCGGGGACGCTGTACGCAGCCCTGTCGGATGGAATATCAAGTCTGGCAGGAAAACGGAACGCGTCTGGATGTTCCTCCTTACGTCCTAAGCCCTAAGGATATTTGCACCCTGGATCATATTCCGGAACTAATAGAAGCGGGGATTGATTCCTTTAAAATCGAAGGACGGATGAAGCGTCCGGAATACGCTGCGCTGACTACGGCGTTGTACCGGAAATGGACGGATCGTTATCTGGCGCTGGGAGCAGAAGGCTACCAGGAATATCAGCGTCAAAATCCAGAGGAAATGCCGGAAGATATCCGTAAACTGGCAGATCTTTACAACCGCGGCGGCTTTTCTGGCGGCTATTATCATCAGAGAAACGGAACGAGTATGATGTCTATGGAACGACCAAATCACTATGGAGTGAAAGCGGTATCCGTAGAGGCAGTAGAAAAGCATACGATGAAGCTGCGGGCGTTGCTGCCGCTTGCTGCCCAGGATGTGTTGGAAATCCGCAGAAACGGAAAAACCGAATATGAATTTACCTTAAAGTCTGCGATAGAGTCAGGGACGATTTTTTCTGCAAATTTTCTGCCGGGAAGCCGTATCAGACCAGGAATGACGGGGTATCGTACCAAAAACGCCGCTTTACTGGGAGAGATTCAGGAACGCTTTTTAAAGACCAGGCGAAAGCTGCCGATAAAAGGTCATTTTTACGCAGAAGCCGGAAAGCCGATACAGCTTTCCCTTTGGGTAGAATCCGGGCAGGAACTGCCGGTGGGAGAAGCGGTCTGCTATGGGTGTGAAGCGGAGCCTGCTAAAAAACAGCCGCTTACGGCAGAGCGGGTAGAACAGGCGTTAAAAAAGACAGGAGAGAGCCGGTATGAGTGGTCCGGGTTGCAGATTGAGTTAAAGGGAGCCTTGTTTTTCCCTGTTTCTGCCTTGAATGCACTCCGGCGGGAAGGAATCAAACAATTAGAGGCGAATCTGCTGCAAACCTATCGGCGCGCTCTGCCACAGCCTGTCCGTCCGGCTGTTTCTAAAAAGCAACTAGACCTGCCCTTCCGTTTTCTTTCTGCCGGAATGGAGCGTAAGGAACAGCTAACGCCGCTTCTGCAAGCGATTTCGCTCAGCCGGATTTATCTTTCCTTTCAGGCGATGACGGCAGGGGAAATGCTTTCTGCCATTCGGCAGATAAAAGCAGAAGGAAAGGAAGCCTATATTCGTTTTCCAAGGATTTTCCGGGCGGAAACGCGCCGGCGGCTGGAACAGGAAAAGGACACGATAGAAGCCGTTTTAGAGCGGGCTGACGGCGTGTTGCTGCATACGTTAGAGGAAGTAGGATGGCTTGAGAAAAAAAGAATTAAGACGGATATTATTTTAGGGGAAAATCTTTATACCTGGAACGAGGAAGCAAGACATTTTTGGAGAGAACGGGGGATTTCTCACTTTACTTCACCGTTAGAGCTGACGAAAGGCGAGTTGTCAGATCTGGATCTTAGAGAAGATGAGTTGATTATATATGGTTATCAGCCGGTCATGGTATCCGCTCAATGTCTTCAAAAAAACGTGCAGGGATGTCAGAAAGAACCTGCCTTACTTTTTTTAAAAGATAAAAAAGAAAGACGTTTTCCGGTTATCAATGTCTGCCCACTTTGTTATACTATATATTATCACCAGGAGCCGCTTAATCTGACCAGAGCCTCCGAAGAACTGAAACAGCTTAGTATAAGACGTCTCCGTTTTGACTTTACGATAGAAGATAAAGAGGAGGTTCGCCGGGTACTGACCGCCTGGGAACGTAGGGAAGAACTGCTTGAAGGAGGAGAGGGGCATTTTCGCTTAGGCGTGGAATAAAAAAAGGAAAATCCAATCAAAGGGTAAGGGCGTGGTAGAATGGAAAATGTAGTGACGGAACTGGCAAAATATCTGATTTTACTGTTGGTAGTTTTGTATACGTATCTGGGCTTTGCCGTGTTCCAAAAGGAGAAGGAAACAAGGCGTTTTCTCTATCAGGGACAGACGTTTTTGATTTTACTGATACATTTGTTTTGCTTCTTGCTTTTGTATATGCAAAAGCCGGTGATTCGTTTGGTCTGGCTGTATCTGGCGCAGCTTGCCGTGTTGAGTATTTCCGGTCTGGCATACCGGAAGCTCTACCGCAGCTTTTCGACGGTTTTATTTCTGCATATGCAGTTTTTTCTGATGATAGGCTTTGTCTTTGTCACCAGGCTTTCCTTTGAAAGCGGTGTAAAACAGACTGTGTTTGCGGGAGGAGCCTTGTTTTTGTGTCTGCTGGTGCCGTTTTTGATTCGTTCGATTCCCTTTTTTTACAGGATGGGTTGGATCTATGCCCTGACCGGAGTTGCCTTACTGCTTTGGGTTCTGGTAGCAGGAAAAGAGGTTTACGGCGCTAAAAACTGGGTGAATTTTTTTGGTGTGGCAATCCAGCCCTCCGAATTTGTCAAAATCCTCTATGTGTTTATGCTGTCCGCCTTTTTATCCAAACGTACGGATCTGAAACAGGTTTTACTGGTTTCTGTACTGGCGGCAGTCCATGTGCTGATTTTGGTAGCGGAACGCGATTTGGGCGGCGCTTTGCTATTTTATGTCACCTATGTGATGGTATTGTTTGCTGCCACTAGAAATTGGTGGTACCTTCTGGCAGGTGCAGGCGGAGGCGCCTTGGCTTCGGTAGCAGCGTATTTCTTGTTTTATCATGTTCGCGTAAGGGTGTTGGCATGGAGCAATCCCTGGGCTTATATTGATAATCAGGGATATCAGGTCGCACAGTCTCTGTTTGGAATCGGGACAGGCGGCTGGTTTGGAATGGGCTTGGGAAAGGGGCTGCCTGGGAGCATTCCGGTGGTGACGAGCGATTTTATTTTTTCCGGTCTTTCCGAAGAATTCGGCGGCTTGTTTGCAATCTGCCTGATTTTGGTGTATTTAGGCTCCTTCCTGCTTTTTATTCAGTTGGCGTGGCGGATAAAAAGTCGTTTTTACCAATGCGTGGCAATAGGATGCTGTATTATGTATTCGTTTCAGGTCTTTTTGTCAATTGGAGGCGTTATTAAACTGATTCCTTCTACCGGCGTGACGCTCCCGCTGATCAGCTACGGAGGAAGTTCGATGGCATGCAGCATTTTAATGTTTGCTATTGTACAGGGGTTGTATGTGGTAGGAGGAGTCGAAGGAGAAAAAGGCGCCAAAAGCAGCGCCCCACTTCCGACGGCAGCGAATCCCTTAACCAGAAGAGATCGGACTGCCGTCGTTACCTATGGATTTTTAACACTGTTTACCGGCTTATTGTTATACTTTAGCTATTTTATCGGTTTTGAAAGCAAACAGGTCATCAACAATTCCTATAACCGCAGGCAGGAGCTGTTTGCCAGAGAAGTATTGCGGGGAGAGATTCAGGCAGCGGACGGGACGGTGCTGGCATATTCAAAAGAGCAGGCAGACGGGACGGTAGAACGGATTTATCCTTATAAAAACAGCTACAGCCAGTTTGTCGGGCGGAATAGCAACGGGAAAACCGGAGTAGAAGCATTACGGAATTTTGAGCTTCTGACATCAAGCGACCAGCCCTGGAAAAAGCTGGTAGAGAAGCTAAACGGCAGGAAAAATCAGGGAGATACCGTTGTTACGACGGTTGATACCAGCTTACAAATGGCGGCTGACCAGGCGCTTTCCGGTTATCAAGGAGCTGCCGTTGTCTTAGAACCCTCGACCGGAAAGATACTCGCTCTTGTATCCAAGCCTGATTACGATCCCAATACAGTAGAAGAGGACTGGGAAAGCTTAAATGCAGAGCTGGAATCGGAGTCTCGTCTGTTAAACCGCGCCGCTAACGGAATGTATCCACCGGGTTCTACCTTTAAAGTGCTGACAGCGCTTGGTCTGCTGCGGCAGAATACCGCGTGGGAGAAAGAGGAGCATACCTGTAACGGTACCTTCCGGGAGGGAGAGTATCAAATTCAATGTTATCGGAAACAGGCGCATGGGACGGTAGACTTAGAACGAGCCTTTGCGCTTTCCTGCAATACCTTTTTTGCCAAGGAAGGTCTGACCTTAAATCTGACGGAATTTGCCGCATTGGCAGAAGAATTGTTGTTTAACCGGACGCTTCCGGCAGATTTTCCGCACCGTGGCAGCAGTTTTTCTCTGGCAGAGGGCGCAGGGACAGACGAAATCATGCAGACGATGATCGGTCAGGGAAAAACACAGATTTCCCCTCTTCATAATGCTATGCTGGCGGCTGCGATTGCCAACGGCGGTGTCCTGATGAAGCCTTACGCCGTTGACCGGATCGAAACGTATGACGGCGCCTTAGTCAAGAAATACTGGCCGGAAAGCTATGGAAGCCTGATAAGCGGAACAGAAGCAGAGTATTTGACCAACTTTATGGAAGAGGTTGTGATTCATGGTACGGCGACCAAACTGACGGGCTATCCGTATGATATTTACGGAAAAACCGGTACTGCCGAATATGTCATGGAAAACGGAGAACCAAGCGCTCATTCCTGGTTTATCGGCTTTACGGACTGGGACGGAAGAAAAATCGCCGTCAGCGTGATCGTAGAAGGAGAGAACCGCGGGAGCCGGACGGCTACTGATGTGACGGCGCAGATTTTAAAGGCTTGGAAGTAGATAGAAAAGTGAAAAGAATCGTTTACAAGATCGTGAAAGGCGGCTAAGCAAGGAAGGCTTAGTCGTCTTTTTTGGTGCGCCCAGTATGGGCGCAATCTAATCGGTGAAAGTCCGTAACA
>CAJUFW010000049.1 GCA_910585655.1 uncultured Lachnospiraceae bacterium | reverse complement strand
GTCTTTTTCATATCCCACGCAGCGCATTCCGTTGTATGAAGCACCTCGGCGTCTCGAATCTTTCTGACAGCCTGTGGTATCTGGCACCTTGATACCCTCGCCAGTTCATCTATCAGCTCCCATTCCTCCATCTGGTCGTAGGCTGTATCCAGAGCGTGCATTACGCTTCCTGCAAACTTAAACGGACTCGCCGTCGAAGCAATCAGTAGCTTGTTCACACCATATGCCATCCGCCGATATTTCCGTACTGCAGCGGCAGCAACACCTGTATGGGTATCAATCACATAGCCGGTCTTACCGTACAAGTCTCGGATCGCTGTAAAGGTCTCCTCTTCGGTCGCATAGCAGCCGACAAAGTCCTCCATCCTCTTTTGCATCTCCGGCGTCACCTGATATACCCCTCCCCCGGCGAGCGCTTCCATCAGCTCCCGGTTCTGCTCGGCGTTTTCTCCGGTCAGGCGGAAAATCAGCCGCTCCAGGTTGCTGGAAACCAAAATATCCATAGAAGGAGAAGCAGTCAGGACAAATTCCCGATTTCGGTCATATGTGCCGGTCTGGAAAAAGTCATACAACACCTTATTTTCGTTAGACGCACAAATCAAATGCTCCATCGGCAATCCCATACACTTTGCATAATAGGCAGCTAAAATATTGCCGAAATTCCCGGTCGGTACGCAAACATCTATCGGCATCCGGTTGACCAGCTCGCCATTTTCACACAACTTCGCATAGGCATAGACATAATAAACAATCTGAGGTACGAGTCTCCCTATATTGATGGAATTAGCGGAAGAAAATTGATAGCCCTTCTCCTGCATCCGCGCCTGCAGCTCTTTATCGCCAAATAGTTCCTTCACGCCTCTTTGCGCGTCGTCAAAATTACCCTCTATCCCAATCACATGGGTATTGGCGCCCTTCTGCGTCACCATCTGGCGCTTTTGAATATAGCTTACCCCGTCCTTTGGGTAAAAAACAATGATTCCGGTGCCTGGTACATCCGCAAATCCTTCCAGCGCCGCCTTGCCGGTATCCCCGGAAGTTGCGGTTAAAATAATAATCTCATTGTCAATATGATTCTTCTTTGCCGCCGTCGTCATCAGATGCGGCAAAATGGAGAGCGCCATATCCTTAAAAGCAATCGTCGGTCCATGGTACAATTCCAGATAATAATTGCCGTCCGCTTTTGTAATCGGCACAATCTCTTCGTCGTCAAACTTGCTGTCATAGGCACGGTCAATACATCCCCTTAGCTCTTCTTCGGTAAAATCCGTAAAGAACAGCTTCATCACCTCATAGGCGATCTCCTGGTAGCTCATTTTTTCCATCTCGCTGATGGAACGCTCCAGTTTCGGAAGCTTATCTGGGACAAACAGCCCACCGTCATCCGCCAACCCTTTTAGGATGGCTTGGGAAGCCGTTACCAGACCACCGCCCCCTCTGGTACTCCTATACATAACCTCTTGCATTTTTATCCCTCTTTCCGTACCCCCCAGGAATCAGTTTCCTTAGGCACACAGTTTATGAGGGAAGTATAACACGGGGCTTCCCTTCTGACAAGCCTTTTTTCAACTTGCTCCTTTATCCTACATAAAATTCATGATTTCCATGTTTAAAGAGCCATGTCAGTTTCCGGTCAAACCAGGACATATGCGACGGATTGGCGCCGCTCCGGCTGGCAAAGTATAAAGCTCCCTCCGAGTAATCCTCTCCGTTTAGAGCCCGTTCCACTGCCTCTTTGGTTTCCTCTGACGGAACCGCGCTCCAGTAACCCCCTCCCGGTCTGGTCGGAGTAAACTGATAGACCAGCCCATACGCTCCATAAGAAGTCTGTGTCACTATCTCTTCGATACTATCCGGAAATTTCTCGCTTCGGTAACGGTTCAGTACAACATTTGCCACCAGAAGCTTTCCCATGATATCTTCATTTCCGGCTTCTGCCTGGACAATCCTCTGCAAACAATCCAACTCTCTTGCCGACAGGCTGATCTCTTTTCTCTTTTTCAGCGTCCGTCCTGCCGTACGGCTTTCATCCAGCGCTATCTTTCTCTCTGCTCTTATCTTTTCCTCTTTTTCCTTCTTTTTCTTTGCTTCTCTGGCAGCCCGTTCCTCTTCCTTTGCCTTCTCTATCTTCTCTACAATCTCCTCTGCCGTTCCAAACGTATCTTCCAGTGTTGATTCTTCTGTCTGGATTCCTGCTGCTTCTGCCGCCACTCCATCTTCCGGCAGCTCCGTTTGACTTGCTGCCTCTGAAGCTTTTGCCATTTCAAGCCCATTTTGAGCCGGCTTGTCCAACATAGCTTCTAGCGTCGTCTCCTCTGTCTTTGCTTCTCCCAATTGTGCAATTACTTCTACTGCGTCCTCTTTGGAAGAAATTTCTTCTTTCCCTGAATGGATTTCCTGGTTAGCCTCCTCCTGATAAGAACCATCTCCTCGATAGGCATTCGCTGGAATCGGCGAATCTATGGTCAGTACAAGTATCCCAATCAGGAGCATCGCAATGTGGGAGAAAAGTTTACATTTTCTTAACATTATTCTCTACCTCTTTTCTCGAAATTAACATCTTCCTTCTGTCGTGTATGTTCTGTCTCTTGTACCTCACAATCGAACATGTGTGTTCCTTTCACCAATGATTATACCAATTTGTCCCTTTCTGTCAATACGATCACCAAATTTTTGGAAGTAATGTCCGAAATTTTCTCCCATGTTTTTCCAGAACTTTGTACTTTCCATACAAGTTTTTATCCCTCCTTTTGTGTACTATTGTTAAATATCTGTATCATTTTATTACAATTTTATGAACTAAATGCTACAAACATGCTAACTAATGTAAAAATTTCTTCTCATTTCCTTTGATTTCTCTCCTAGTTTCTCCCAGATATCTCCTTCTTTTTTCTATTTCGACTTTATTTTTTTGAGGATATTTTTTCTAATTCTTCTCATATTTGTATTTTAACCACTTGATCTTTCCCAAAAGAGAGCGTACACTTCTTTTGAGACAATAAACACACCATCAAAAGTTATTTTTAGAAAGGAATATCTGTTATGAATCATTTTTCCGGCGTTTACACTACTAGGCAAAAAAACGGCAAGCTTATCTGCCGCGCCTCTGTCACCGTACAGAAAAAGCATATCAGTCTTGGCAGCTACCCGACGGAGGAAGATGCCAGGCTTGCTTATTTAGAAGCAAAGTCTCTGCTTCGCTCCCCTCATCTGCAGCCGGAGAACTATTCTGCCGGCAAATCTGTACTTTCTTTTGAAAAATGGATTATTTTAATGAATATACGAGATAACGGTGTTTATTTCCGAACGCCGCTTTATTTGAAAAAAGAATATTTTCTTTATTACTACAGCCCGTCCCTCTGCCTCAAATTCGATCTTAAAGATCTGCCCTTTTATTCCAGTCATAAACTTACCAAACGAGGCGCCTATCTGTTTGCCTCAGAGGGCGGCAGGCAATTTTCTATTTTAAGTCGCTATGGTATCCGTAGCTACGCCCTGGAAGGACGGGACTATTTTTTTGTAAACGGGGATTCTTATGACCTTCGCTATGACAATATCAGCATTATCAACCGATATCATGGAGTTTATAAAGAGTATCGAAAAGGAATGCCGGTTTATACGGCTCGTATCCAGATCCGAGGCTCTATTATAATAGGAAGATACTCCTCTGAAGAGGAGGCGGCTATCGCCTATAACAAAGCAGCCGCCTTTTTAAAAGAACATGGCTCTGGCAAATCCTATCCACAAAATGTCCTGGTAGAACTGGATGAAATCGACTATGCCAGAATCTATCACTTGATTCAACTGCCAAAACGTCTTACCGAGCGCGTATCCGGCTAAGTGTCCTGTACGACTATATAAGTCAGGCTATCGTCGTTTTCTTTCGTCTTTTCTTTTTAACAGGGCTGAGGTATCTAACAATATCTCCTCCTTTTCCTGCTTTCCTGGCTGGCTCTTAGGAGATACCAAAGCCTTTTCTGCCTTTTTAGTCGCCTTTGCCTCCCCAAATTTATGAGAGCTTTCAGGCTTCTTTGAAACCGAATGTTTTTTCTTTTGATTGGAATTTTTCTTTAACGCTCTGGTTATAGCGCAGAACGGATGGATGTCGAACCGCCTCAATACAATATCTGCAAAAAATGCGACTGCGGCAAAGCATAAGAATAATAGGCTTAGACTCTGCTGCTTTCTTCCTGCGGCAGCTATCTCCTTAGAAGCATTCTCATAGATCTCCGACGGCTTCTGAATCTCCTGTCCAGCCGTTGCCTCCAAAAACCGATCCAAACCGGCACGGTCTGCAAACCGGTACTCCTGGCTGTACTGCATCGCGATTCCGCTCATCTGACCGGAAACTACTTCTCCGCCTTCCCGTTTGGTTAAAAAAAGGCTGTATGCTTGATTCTCTTCTAATTCTACAGTAGTCTCATATACCCCAGGCGCCGTTGCCTCTAGCTCCAAAGAAGTCTGGTTTCCTTCCCGATCCGTACAGAGAATCGAAACTTCGGTCTCTGCGCTGAATTCTTCTGTTTGATATACGACCCGGCTACCCGTTCCGTTCCTCTCTACAGAAAGTGTTCCGTTTTCATCTCCCAGATCTGTCTGAACCCAATCAGTTATATTCCGCCATAAAGCCGCATATTCCTTTGTTCCTTCATAATAAACATTCCAACCGCCTACGGCGTCGCTCTGCCATGCTACCGTCCGCCCCAGACCTGCCTGTATACTGCTTAAAATCGGCTCTCCGGAATCCGATTGAAGATAAACGGTAGCCGTAGGCTTCGCTGTCGCCGCCGTATAACCAAGCAACGGATACATCCCGTTTTCCCACACACCGGAAAGCAGCTCTCCACGATAGGATACAGACGGTACAAACTCCCGGTTGACCAGATATTCTCCCATAGAAAGCAGCACCTCTTTGGCAAAAATTTCCGGAAGCTCCGACAGATTTTCCGCTTGGTAATAGCGCCCCTGTCCCTCTGACGCCAGACGGTTTAACAGCTTTGTATCGGCATCATCTCCTACCGCAACCGTCGAAAGTGTAATATTTTTCTCCTCCATCCGCTTGGTCAGTGCGCTGTAATAGCCATAGCTGTCCTGCCCGTCCGTCAGTAAAATCACATGTTTTAACTTGGTATCCTCTTTTTCCAGCTCCTGGACTGCCGCTGCCAAAGCCGGATAAATACTAGTTCCTCCACCGGACTTAATCTGACCAATCGCCTCTCTGATGTTTTCCTGATCATCCGCCTGCGCCATATGCAGCATCCATTCGTATCGGTCATCAAACGCCAATACCCCTACCCGGTCAATCTCCCGCAAGTTTTTCGCTGCCTCTGCTGCTGCCGATTTCGCTACCGCGAGTTTATCGTACGTATCTCCGGTGCTGATTCCGCTGCCCATACTGCCGGACTTATCAATCACGTACACCATTGACAGAGAAGGAACCTCGATATCATTTTTTAAATCCATTTCCACCGGAAGCAAATCTTCCAATACAGTATCCCGATAGCCGCCCAACGCATAGCTTTTGCTGCCGCCGATCGTCACCAGACCGCCTCCATAATCCCTGACATAACTTTCCAGGTTTGATAAAAATTCTTCCTGCAAATCTGATACTGGGACATCCAGTAAAATCACTGCCCGGTAAGCGTTCAGATCCATCAGATTTTTCGGCGCATCTTTCGCCAGACGAACCTCCGCCCAAATGCCCGCTGCCTGAAATACCTGCTGCAAGGCAGCCGATTCTCCGCTCTCCTTTTCCAACAGCAAAAACCGCGAAGGGGTTTCTGCACGGGTAAAAGCAGAATATTGGTTATTGACCGTCCGACTGTCGTTTTCACTTTCTAACACTGCCCGATACGTAACCAGTCCTTCTTCTGTCCGGGTATCCGTAAAAACAAACTGATTCGTCCCCGGAAACAGCTCTACTTCACGTATCGCCTTTTGTGTCTCACCACCATCCACATTTCCTTCATATAAAGTAATAAAAGCATTTGCCCGGCAGTTACTTTCTACCTGTACGGTAATCAAAAAAGAGTCTCCTATTTGTACATCCGGCGGTACTTCCAACTGGCTGATATAGTTTTCCGGTGCATCCTTACCAGAAAGCGCCACTACCTTAACAGAAACCTGCCGCTCTGTCACACCACGTATCAGATTCGTAATATCGCCCTCTGTCTCCCCACCGTCCGTCAGTAGCACGAGCCGCCCTGCGTCCTCCTCCGGTATCAAAGCTAATCCGGTCTGAACAGCTCGCTCCAGATTCGTCGCCGTTTGGATGGGACTCGTCCCGCTCTGCTGAAATAAAATTTCTTCACTGACAAATTGCTCTACTCTGGCATCTCCACCAAACGCAACCACCGCGCTCTTTTCCTGCTTCTTCCCTATCCCGGAAATTCCCCGACGGTTACTTTGGGCAGCTGCCTCCTGCATTGCCTCCCGGATAAAAGCCTCTCCCTTTTCCTGATCTCCCTCACAGCTATCCGAAACATCCAGCAGATAAACCGTAGTTACTCCCCGTCCTTTCCCACTGACGGTCAAATCAGCCATCGCCAGGAAAATCAAGAGTACCGAAAGCAAGCGCAGTACCGGAATCGTAATCTGCCTCACATCCCATTTATGAGATTTTCTTTGAAATGCTCTTGCCTCCTGAATCTGCCTCCATAAAAATATCCAGCTAATCAACGCCAAAAGCCCTAATACCAAAAGCAGGCAAAAGTTCCGCAGCGGATATCCGCTTTCCTGTCTGGCTCTGTTTCCCGCTACCAGAGCCGCATGTTCCGGATCTACAGTTCCTGTCGAATTCTCCTCTCCGGTATCGGATGTTCCCCCGGCAGCCCGGGCAGATGGCAACACTCCTGACTCTGAAACCGGAAAACCAGTCGGTATCTCCCGTTTTTCCTGAAGTCCTAGTAATTCCTCCAGCAACTGACTAATAAAAATCGGGAACTGACTTTGTAACGGAAAGTCTCCTTGGTGCAGATCCAGCCCTAATACTGCCACTGGCTGCTGGGATTTTCCAAAAAATCCCACGCACAATCCGCTTCCGTCTGCTAAAAAACATTCTCCCCATTCTGGCAGACGATAGCTCTGCCAGTCTGTATAACCAATCTGAAAACCTGTCAAATAAGACACCGCTATACTGTCCTGAAACGTCAGATAGCCTCCCTGTTGTTTCTCTGTTTCCTCTTTCTCTGCTTCTTCTGCCTGCAGCCAATCATACTGTCCTGCCGGAACATTTAATAGCCATATTGCTCCATCCTCTGGCAGTGTTTCCGGAAAAATCCCGTCGTATAAATATAAATCATATCCAGAGAGCGCCTCTGTTGTATTCGTTTTATAGACCGTCAGCCGTTCATTGGCGCGAAGCGCCTGCTCCAAAAAAACATTCTGCTCCGTTACAAGCAGCGCCTTCCCCTCTTTGCTTTTTTGCAGCACATCATATGCCTCGTTATCAGCCTCCAGCGCATCCTTTCCACTCAAACGCACAGTCAGAAGCAGTCCTTCCTGCCATCGCTCCTGGTAAGCCGCCGGAATGGATGAAATCTCAAAATAGAACAGTTCGCTGGAACGAGCCTCTATATCAATCGTATGAACCTCTAGCAACTCCTCTTCCAAATAAAGAGAAAGGTCGCCGTGATACCCCTGTCCGCTGCTATGGTTACTGACTTTTACCATCACCATCAAGGGCTCCTCTCCCGTATGACTGACCAGATCGACCGAAGCATTTGGAACCTCGGTGGCTACGTCCACCCATTCTCCCTTCAAATCTCCAAAGTCTACCGGAGTATCCGTATAGGCTCTTATAAAATAGTCCTCATAAAGCGCGGCAAGCGATGTATAAACCTCCTGACCTGCCGCTACTCCTCCTGCAAGCTGCGTAGGCTCTATTGCCCATACTGCCTGTTCTGCAGCGGCAATGGACTGACTTGCCGAAAGGCAGATTGTCCCCGCGTCATCCGCCGCTACCACAGTAATACGAGCATCCATATCCAGACTGCGTATATAGCGGATTGCCTCCTCTTTCGCTACCTCTAGCCGCGTCCGTCCTTCTTCGTATTCCATGCTCATACTTGCGCTTCGATCTATCACAATAATCGGATAGGAATGTTTTTCCTGGCGTCCTGTCAGATAAGGAGCTGTCATTGCCAAAATTAAAAGCGCCATCGCCAACAGCTGCAGATACATCAAAAGATTATGCCGCAGCTTTTCCCAGGGGGTATCAGAGCGCAGGTTCTGGTAAGCCTCCCGCCACAAATAAAGCGAGGATACCTTTTGTTCCTTCGCCTTTTGCTTCATCATATATAATAATACAATCACCGGCAATACTGCTAAAAATGCCAGCGGCCATAAAATCTGCAGCTTCATACTCTTCCTTTCCTTCTCTCTGTTCTCCTGATTTAACGATGCTGCCAGTATCGGTTCATTCCCAGCCTTAAAAAGGCCGTAGTCGGTTCCTTTGTAGACACCTGTTGATAATGACACTGATAACGTTCCGCCAGCCGTTGCAGTTTTTGACGCAAGCCAGTTAGTTCCTTTTGATAGGCACGTGCCAAACCGGCTGTCAGAGTAATCCTCATTTTCCCATTATTTTCCATATCCAAAAGCTGATTTGTCCCTACAAAGTCAGGATGAAGTTCCTCCTCCGCCAATACCTGAAACAACAATACCATCTGTTTTCGGAACAAACGCAGATATTTTACTTCCTCTGTGATATCCTCCGGCATAAAATCAGAAAGCAAAATCGTATTACCGCCCAGATCCGGCGGAAGTCGATGCAATACTTCCCACACTTTTATATCGCCTTTTTTCTTTTCATCCTGCTTTTTCTCTATCGCTTCCTGCCGATACTCTTCCGCTGCCTGTAAATATGCCAATACTTTGGAAAAGGCAGCGCTTCCATGAAAACTTTGCCGCAGAGGTAGAGCTGTCTGATCTGCAATTCCTGCCAAACAGATCTTCACTCGATCCTGATTTTGCAACGCCATATAGGACAACACCGCTGCCATCCGCAGCGCCTGTCTTGCCTTAGGCTCCATCCCATAACTCATAGAAGGAGACAAATCCACATAGAGAGAAAAAATCCCTTCTCGCTCCTCCATATATAATTTCATATAAAGCTTTCCCAGACGGGCATAGGCGTTCCAGTCTAAGCGTCGAACATCATCTCCTGGAAGATATTCCCTAAAATCTGAAAACTCCACGCTGCTGCCTTTCGCACGGGACTTCCTCATACCTGCCTGTGCCGCTCCTTCTGCCGCACGCCCGGCAAATTTCAATACCGGAAGTTCCTTTAAAAACTCCGATCCAAATAGTTGCTCCATCCTGGCTCCTTCTGCTCTCTTATTGTATCAAAAGCTGGCGGATAATATCATCTGCCTGCAAACCTTCCGATATCGCCTCATAATTTAACAGCAAACGGTGACGCAACGCCGGATACGCCACTGCATTGACGTCTTCATAAGCTACATTCATTCTACCTGACAAGAACGCTCTTCCCTTTGCCGTCAAAATCATCGCCTGTGCAGCACGAGGACTGGCTCCGCAGGTAAGATACTGTCTGACTATTTCAGGCGCGCCCTCTAATTCCGGATGTGTACTGACAACCAAATGCAGCACGTAATCTTCTACGCTTTCTGACATTGGCAGTTCCCGGATGATCTCTCTCGCTTCTAGCAGTTCGGCTCCGTCCATACAGCGTTGCAGGTTCGGCGCTTTTCCGCCTACCGTAACTGCCATAATCTGCTTTAACTCTGCCTCCGCCGGAAAGCGAACCAAAAGTTTAAATAAAAAACGGTCTAACTGCGCCTCCGGCAGCGGATAAGTTCCCTCGTTTTCAATCGGATTTTGTGTCGCCAATACCAAAAATGGCTGCGGAAGGGAGTAGGTTTCTTTGCTGACCGTTACAGTTCCCTCCTGCATCGCTTCTAACAGAGCCGACTGCGTTTTCGGAGTAGCGCGGTTGATTTCATCCGCCAGCACCAGATTGGCAAATACAGGTCCCTTTTCAAAGCGAAACGTATTCTGCCCGTTTTCCTGCAAAATCAGATTGGTTCCTGTGACATCCGCAGGCATCAAATCCGGGGTAAACTGAATTCTTCCAAACTGCAATCCCATCACCTGCGATATCGTTTTGACTAACTGCGTTTTTCCCAATCCAGGAACTCCTTCTAACAGCACGTTCCCGCCCGCTAACATTGCCAACAGCACCTGCCTGATAATCTCTCTTTGTCCGATAATACCTTTGCCGATTTCCTCTTCGGCAAGATGAATTTTCTCCTTGATTTCCGCAATTCTTTCCTCTGTCATAGCTTTCTCCTTCTATCCTATTTACCGCCTAATCCGGAAAAATATTTTTTTACCACTTCCTGCATATCCGAAGGAATTTCGTTTCGTTCTATTTGACCATATGCCTTTTCTGAATAGCTCCCTAATACACTTTCGTATTCCGTGCGTGTTCCTGCATAGCCTTCTCCTTTTATCTGATCCGGAGACAAATAGCTTGTTCCATCACTTCCGGCAACTCCGGTCAAGCGTTCTCCTTCTGCTACCTCTCCCGGCAATATTATCGTTTCCTGTTCCAGCGTAGAGGAATGCTCTCGTTCTATTCCTACGTTACTGCCCTGATTCCAGCCTCCGCCGTTACCATTCCCGCTGCCTTGACTTCCTCCTGTTCCATTTCCCGTTCCGTTTCCACTTCCATTGCCGCCTTCTCCGGTGCCAGTGCCGTTTCCGCTTCCATTTCCTTCGCCGCTTCCCTCTCCGGTGCCGTTTCCGCTCCCTGTTCCGTTTCCTTTCCCGCCTCCGTCGGCAGTATTCGTATTTCCGGTACTGGCTATCGCCGTATTGCTTGCCCCTGTCCCTGCAGTCCCAGGGGTCATCCCTGTGATGTCACCAGCTCCTATATTGCCTTCTGCCAGATTACCTGCCACTCCTATCTCTGCTTGTTCTCCCGCTCCTGCCAGATTCTCCTTTCCATTCTCTCCGGTTTTCTTTCCGCCGTCTCCGCTCTCCAAGCCAGAACCACTTTCTATTCCCGGCATTTCCCCAGAGCCTTCCGATGGGTTGTGTTCCGGGGATGGATTCTCGCTGGCTATTTGCTGCTGCAGCGCTTCCAACCGCTGTTCTTCCTTTTTTTCAAGACGTTTTACAATCTCTTGCAGCTCCTGTTCGTCTGCCGCCTGCTTTAATTCCTGCAGACCTTCTGAAAGCATCTGCTCCCATTCCTCCCGCTCTGCCTGTGGCAAAGCACCTAACTCCGGATCCGTAAGTTCCGACAGCTCTAACTGAGCAAGCTCTTCTAATTCCTCCAGCTTTTCTTCTATTTTTTCGATTTCTTCTTTTTTTGCTTCTAACAACGCATGCTGTTCCTCTGCCCGCAGTTTCGCTCTTGTCGGTATCAGCAGACACAAAAGTGATAAGACGATGCTTCCTCCTAGTATAGCCAGATTTCTACGAGAGAGTGGTTTTTTTAAACGTTCCTGCAGAGGATAATCCTCTAACAGTCTTATGGTCTCTTCCCGCTGCAGGCGACTGAACATATCCTCCTGCCCCTGACGCTCCAAAGCCGTTCCCAAATGCTCCTGTAATCCGGTTCGATCCGCCTGCTCTGCCGCTTCTTGTAAAGTCGGACGCTTTAACACTCCAAAAAGTATCCCAAAAAGCAATCCCACTGCCAAAATACCTGCTGCAATCGCTCCTGCCCAATAGATCGGGATAAAAAGAGCGGCAACCAATACCAACGCTGCCAGTAAGGAAGCAGCTCCCATCCAAAAGAGACTCTCCTCACGCAATACCTGAAAAGAAAGCTGTCGTCTTACCCGGCGAATCACCTGAAAAATCCTCTCTTCCATCTATCCCTCACTTCCTTCACTCATTCCTTTTTCTTCTTTCTTTTTTTATCTTTTCTGGCTCTTTTTCCATCGTTCCTTTTAAGCGGATTTAATAAAGTAGCCGCCAGGGAAAGCAGCAGCACGGCAGTTACCGTCTGCACAACCAGACTGATCAAAAACCAATGCTCTGTTAAAAATTTCGGAACAGTTCCGATAGAAGTAATCGCTCTACCAAATTCTCCCATACTGCCGAATTGCCCAAACAACAGCGCTCCAATCGAAACACCCGGATTAAAGAGCAGCAAACAGACTCCATATCCCAGATCCGGCTCCCGATAACTTCCTCCGTGAAAGCTCTGCGTCGTATAATATTGATCCATCAGCACATAAACTATCAGCAGCAACACCACCGTCCCAATTCCTATCACCACCAGCATTCCATAAGTAAATACCGTAGAAATCGTAGTTTTCTTAAAAATCACAGAAAAAAGCAGCCCAAAGCTTCCGGCATATACGGCTGTCACCAGAACCAACAGAACATACTTCATCAAATCCCCAAAGGATACGCCGCCGATAGAAAAGACCAGCGAAAGCACCGGAAGGCTTGAAAAAACCAAAAGCAGCACAGTACTGATTGAGGAAAACAGCTTTCCACGAATGATTTGAGAAGGCTTCATACTGGTAGTGAGCAGAATTTCCAACGTCTGCCGCTCCCGTTCTCCGGATATCGCGCTGGATGTATAAGCAGGGATTACAAATAAAATCAGCCCGAATTCCATCACTACAAGAATGGCATAGATCATTAAAATCAAACCATGATCCATCCCGTTATAACGCGCCGATTCAAACAATGCGTAAAAGGATATCAGTCCAATTAATGCCAACAGCCCGTTATACGCTAAAAGTGTGAGGGCGATTTTCATACTTCGGACACTGGTTTTTAGCTCCTTTTTATATACTGGATTGATATAAAGCTGTTTCATTCTTCCCCCTCCTGTTCCTCTGTGATCTGCATAAAAACGGATTCCAGATTTCCTTTTTCTCTTGTATAAGAGGAAATCCGGACACCTCCCTGAATCAAAGTCGTCAGCAGGGCGGCTTCCTTCTCTTCTTCCTGCAATGGATTTTCTTCCAAAACGTTTTTCTGCAGGCTGACATAAAGCTCCTGCTCGGACATAGAAAGATTTTCCACCATCGGACTTTCCTTTAGCAACCGAACTGCCGTATCCAGTTCTCCGACTACCCGAATGATCAACGGATTCTGACGGTTTACCCCAGCCATAATGGAATTTACCGTCCCGGACACCATCATTTTCCCATGCTCAATAATCCCTATTGTCGTACACATTTCCGCCAGCTCCGGCAGGATATGAGAACTGACGATGATCGTTTTTCCCATTTCCGATAAATTTCGTAAAATTCCCTTCATCTCAAACCGCGCTCTTGGATCAAGTCCCGACGCCGGTTCGTCTAGAATCAGAAGCTCCGGGTTGTGTACCAGACTGCGCGCCAGACAAAGACGCTGCTTCATTCCACGAGACAACCCGTCTACATAGGAATCTGCCTTATCTCCCAGGTTGACCAAATCCATCAGCTCCAGGCACAGCTTCCTGGCTTCCCGTCCCTCAATTCCATAAATTGAGGCAAAAAACTCCATATATTCCAATGCCTTTAGATTATCATACACCCCGAAAAAATCCGGCATATATCCAATCTTTTCTTTTAAATGCCTGGTATCCCGCCTTGCATCAATTCCTCCTACCATCACGGTTCCGGAGTCCGCCCGCAGCAGACCGGATATAATCCGCATGGTCGTTGTCTTTCCTGCTCCGTTCGGTCCTACAAATCCAAACAGTTCTCCTTTTTCAATGCTTAAATTCAGTTCGTCTAAGGCTCGAAAGCTCCCATAGCTTTTACATAACCGATCAATTTGTACCATCTGCCGACACCTCCCTTGTCATAGACAACACCGGAATGACCAGATTGTTATAGTTTTCATAAAGCAGATCCGATTCCACCTCATAGCGGACGATCAGTCTTCCGTCTAACAAATAAGGCGTCAAATCCGTACAAGCCCCCTCAATTCCTCCGGTAAAGATCAAATCATATTCTCCGGTATCCCGGTTCAGGAACGAAATAGTACCTGGGAAATAATCATAGCTTTCTCCCTGCAACTCATTGTTATAAAGAGCCGAATACAAAATAGCTTTTGGCGGCATGGTTTCCATGTCCGTAAATGTATACTCACAAACGAGCAGAGGTTCATTCATATAACGGTTCCATGGGAGTTCATAGCCGTCTCCCTCTAACAGCCCTGTATAATAACCGTCAATACTGTATTCATAAGCATTTCCGACTATATTTTCTACTGGCAGAATCGGCACGGTGACACCAAAATTTTCTATTTCGCTTCCGGCTGTCAGGGTTTCCTCTGTTCCTTCGGCAGAAATCCCTATAAAAAAGGTCTCCATCCGGCGCAGATATCCATAATTGGACAAGTAATGCGCCAAAGCAAAATATTTTCTTGCTTTCTCTGGCTGTCGGTAATAATCATAATCAAACATACGTTCCAAAAAGTCATTGTTATAGATACTCGAATAGTTATTTACAATCATCTTATCCATCGTTATCCCATCCAGTTCTACCGTTTCCCCGTCTGCTACGTCTCCTACGGCAAACATAGAACCAGAGTGCATCAGTATCACTTTTTCCAGGTCATAGCCCAGGCGGTTTGTAAAGCTGCCAACTACTTGCCCCTCCTCGGTTATCTCAACTTCTGCCTCATAACTTCCGCTTTTTTTAGCGCTTCCCTCTGCAATAAAGGTAAAACGTTCAAATGCCGACGGGTTATTCAGCTCGATGTCTGTACCGTTTTCATACTTTCGGATACCAATATCATATTTGGATAAAATGGTTCCCGTCGCATAATCACGATATCCCCAGCTTCGGAGCTGAGCTATCTGATAATCCTTCTCTACCATGACGTCATAAGTTCGGTTATACGGCGCGGTCAACTGGAAAAAGGTTCTCTCCAAAGGCTCCTCTGTACCATAATCCAAGTATGAAACATAGGACATATATGGCTCACGGATTCTTGTCGGTGTTCCTAACAAGAAAACAATTCCGGTAAAAACCAAGGAAACTGCCGGAACAGCCAGCCACATATAATGCCGTTTGTCAAGCTTACGTAATACCAAATACAGCACCGGTCCTACCAACAGGACATAAAGACAAAGCACCAGCACGTAGACAGAAATTTTAGGCATATTCGCTCCGTTGCTCTGACCCAGTGCATTTTCCACCTGATAAATACCGGTTCCGTCCTGCTCCTCCTGTATCCGTCTTGACCGCTCGGCGCTTAAATTACGTGATATCACCTGATATAACTCTTTTCCTAAAGAAAGCTGCAGCCAGGATGGAAGCTGCAAATCAATCGCGGATACCAATACCGCGCCATTTTCTCTCGGCACCTTCCAAAGTATGGTTTCCCCTTCTATTTCAAAGACCGACACCGCATCCGTCAGCGTCAGCGAACAATACGTCAAAGTTTCCTCGGAAAGCGGCGCCAAAGTCTCTTCATTAGAATCAGCTTCTGCATCCTCTTCTGCGTCCTCTCCTGTATCTTCCGGTGTTTCAAGTTCTTCCTCCTCCCGGTAACGATATGCTATCTTCTTTAGGTCCCCTACCTTGCCGGAAAGAAATTCCTCGGAAAATACAGAAAGCGTCTGATTATAGTAGCTCCCCGTACCGAGTACCAGAGTCCCGCCTTGTCTGACCCATTCCTCTAATCCTGCTATCTGTGATGCCTCCAGTCTGTCTAAGTCGAACTGATTGACCAGCACCACGTCCAACATCCCCATATCTGCCGCACTGGTAATGTCCTCCGGACGAAGCTCTACACTGCCTACTCCCCCGTCGGAACCATTTAGATAAGATCCTGCTTCCTGATCGGACAGCACGCCTATCATCATATTTCCGTTAAATTTTCCTCCATCCAAATCCTGGCTGATTGCTCCCTGCACTTTACCGTTACGATCAACCAGCCTGGCTGTCATAATGGATTCTCCCATCGGCAGCTTAATATAAAAAATCAGTTCCTTTGACTCTCCGGCTGCCAGCACCAAATCCTGCTTATAATTGATGATTTCTCCGCTGCCGTCTGCATAAAGCACCTCCGCAGTACCGACAAAATCATTCGTGTAGTTTGTCACCAATACATGAATCGGAACTCTTCTGGAAGAAGCATATTCTCCTCCATAACCCAGTTCCACCGACAATTCAAATCCCTTTTTTTCCGTCTGAGCCGCCACTGTAAGACCAGTTCCCTGCAGCAGCAACGGACATACCAGCACCAGCAGCAGGCACGCTGCCATCATTGCCCTTCTTGCCCTATTTCTCTTTTTCATCATCCTCATCTCCCTGCGCCTCCGGATTGTCTTCCGGGTGGTCATATAATGTCACGGTAAACACCGTCCCTGCCGGATCGCTTTTGGCATGAACGGTTCCGTTATGCATCCGCACAATGTTGCGGGTAATCGCCAGCCCCAGCCCCGTACCGCCGGTATCGGTTGAACGGGAGGACTCTACCCGGTAAAATTTATCAAAAATATGCTCCAAATCCGCCTCTGGTATCATTCTGCCAAAATTCGTAACCATTAGCTTAGAGGCAATCGGCGTTCGTTTCACTTCTACTTTCAGCAGTTTGCCGTCGCGCCCATATTTGATCGCATTAGAAATCAGATTTGCCACCGCCCGCGCCATCAAATCTCCGTCCACTTCCCGCAAAATCTGCTTCTCGGAGGAAAGAAATTCCGTCTCCAGACCGGCTTCCTCAATCGTCGGATAAAACTCCTCCAAAAGCTGTTCCGTCAGCTTCACCAAATCCACGGTGCTTTTGTGAAGCGTAATCTGCCCGAAGCTTACCTTCGTAAAAGAAAACAGGCTTTCAATCAATCCTTCCAGCCGTTTGGATTTATCATACGCAATCTCCACATAATGCTTCTTCGTCTCAGCATCCAGATCCTGTCTTCCTGTCACCAACCCTAAATAACCGATAATAGAAGTCAGCGGCGTTCTTAAATCGTGCGCCACGTTCGTAATCAGCTCATTTTTGGAATATTCCTGGTTCCGTTCGTTTTCCATCATAAAGCGGATATCGCCCAGCATTTTATTTAAACCCTCGGCAATCATTGATAATTCGTCCTCGTGCCGAACGCTAAACTCTACATCGAAATTCCCTGCCGAAATCTCCTGTATTCCATCGGTAATTTCATTGAGATACCGGGAAAATTTTTCTGTCAGAAGCAGGAAATAAATGATAAACAAAAACAACGTCAACAAAATCGCACCCACCAGCCAGCCTCGAATCAATAACTTGGGTTCCTCATAATAAAGCCGGTGTGTATTTTCTTCCTTTTCGATCAGTTGATTTTCGCTTTGTGTCTTGCCCTCCGTCTGATCGGACGCTACATTTCCCGTCTGATTTTGGCTCATGTTATACCGCTCCAGTTCCCAAAGCAGCTTTTCCTGCTCCTTTTTCCAGCGCTGTTCCTCCTGGCTCCCCTGCGTCAGCAGATAAATCCCCAGGAAAATAACGATTACGGTAATGACGGAAAACAACATACTTGTCAGCGCATAAAGAATAATCTCCATCCGAAAGCTGTGCCATACCTTATTTCTCAATCTTATATCCAACTCCCCAGACTGTTTTTATAATCTGCGCATTCCGGGAATCCATTTCGATTTTTTCCCGAAGCCTTCTAATATGCACCATAACGGTATTATTTGCCTCAAACATCTTTTCATTCCATACCCGCTCAAAGATCTCATCTGTGCTAAACACCCGTCCCGGATTGGTCGCCAGCAAATAGAGAATATCAAACTCAATCGGCGTCAGCTTAACATCCTTATCATACGCTACGACCATATGCGTTTCTTTATTGATACGCAGCAGTCCCACCTCTACTTCCTTCTCCTGGTAGTCCGAAGCCGCGCTTGGATTTAACTGGGTAAAGCGACGAAGCTGGGATTTCACCCGCGCCGTCAGCTCTAGTGGATTAAACGGCTTAATCACATAATCGTCTGCCCCGGTGCTAAGCCCAATGATCTTATCCAAATCCGTAGACTTGGCGCTAAGCATAATGATTGGAATAGCGCTGGTTTCCCGAAGCTTTTTACACATCGTAAGACCGTCCATCCCCGGCATCATAATATCCAAAATCGCCAGGTTAATATCTTTTTCTCTTTCTAAAATCTCTAACCCTTCTTTGGCATTGTTTGCCTTCCGTACTTCAAAACCGTCGCTTACCAGATGGATCTCCACCAGATCCGCAATTTCCCGATCGTCGTCCACCACTAATATTTTACCTGTTTCTTTCATAAATAAAATCCTTTCAAATCCTTACCAAAAACAAAATCTCCCATTATAAAAGGTTCGAGGTGTAAACCGTTTCTATCCTTATTCTATCATAAGCTCAGAATACAAGTCCTTACAATAACCTTACAAAATACTAAATTCCAGAACGTTCCAGATAGAGTCGTAAAAAAAGAATCTCGTCTTCCTAGTTCTCCTTTGCGCCCCTACGAGATTCTCACCTAAAAATATTCTGTTGGTATTGTAACGAAATGTTTACAATTTGTTCATTTCCTTATCACGACTATTTCACATTTTCCCATTATAATGAACTCATCAATTAAGTTAATTTCTTTTATTCGTATAGATTTTATTTTTTTCATTTACAAGGCCAAGTAGTTCCCTGCTGCTTGGCCACTCCTCTTTTTATCTGGAAGGACACGTTCTGACATCCCATCAGCCCACTCCCAAAACATAAAAAACCAGACAGCCTAACAACAGCACACCATTTAAAAACGCTCCACCTAACGGCAGACCATAATAAATATTTTCCATACGAAAGCAGCGTACTGCCAAGATAAAACCAATCACGGACAAAAACAGAGCAGCCATTCCACCTGCCCCCAGATACCAGCCGCCCTCTCCGCCCTCCATGGCAGACAGGACAATCATCGCAATCATTAAGCCAAAACAAAGTAGTGCCAGACAAATAGAAAAAATTCCCTTTTTAGGTCTTATTTTATCCGTAAACTGTACCTCCGGCTCCTCCTGCTTTTTCCTTCTCCACCTCAATGCCATTGATTTCCTCCTTATTTATAGTTCCGCAGATTCCATCTCCAGACACTCTCCTTAGCTAGATTTTCAGCCATAAAGACACATGTCTGCAAATCTAGCTGTGTCTTTCTATGGAATCTGCTGTTTAGCCTAGTTCCGCAGATTCCAGGATTTTTCTATTTTTTGGAATAGTTTATGGGAAAGTTTATAAATCCAGTATCCCAGCACGCCTCCTGCTGTATTTAGAATCATATCGTCCACGTCAAAGCAACCTACCTGCAAAATAAGCTGCGTAGTTTCCAGTGTGAGGGTTAATGCTACCGATAACAGGAATATCGACCAAAATCGCCTATCTTTCCGGCTGATTACCGGCAGCAAAAACCCAAATGGCATGAACGCCAGAACATTTCCGTAAATATTGATAAAAAAGGTTTCAAAGCTCAGCCGAGATCGGAAGAGCACACGTCTGAACTCCAGTCA
>CAJUFW010000048.1 GCA_910585655.1 uncultured Lachnospiraceae bacterium | reverse complement strand
CCAACGGATTTTTTTACTGTGTCATTATGCGGGATGGAAGCCTCGGGAGATTGCAAGGAAGCTGGGATTGCCGATTCGGACGGTCAATCAACAGCTTTACCGGACGAAATTAAAGTTAAGAGAAAGGATGGAGCAGAGTGGGTACAAAACAGGAGAAGGCTATTTATGATAGCCTCGCGGAACTTTATGCGGAACTGGAATGGGAGTGGACGCTATCACAGGCTCCGCCAGGCTCGGTTTCTAAGTCAGAACGATTTCAGAAGCGAATGGGGGAGTTGTTTCGCTGGAGCCAGAGGAAGGAAACCATGAGGGCGACAGGGCAGAAAGTCGCCGGTGTCCTTTTCGCAATTGCAGTTGGCGCAGGGGTGATATTGCTGACAAACGAGGAAGTACGGGCAGAGGTGATCCGCTTTTTCCGGAAAGACTATGGGACACATACGGTGTATCAATTTAACGAACAAATAAAATGGGATGGAGAGTTTGAGCTGTACGAGCCGACATGGGTACCAGAAGGGTTTGTGGAGGCGTACCGGGTGGAGGATTTGTTGATGGGAATGTCAATTCGTTATGATAACATAGAGGGAGAGGAATTACGAGAGCTTTATTTTGGGTGTAGTAATATGCGTTATACAGGGGTGTCATTGAATACAGAAAATACAAAATATCAGAAAGTTATGTATCAGGAGGAGTGGGCAGAATTTTATGAGTCACAGGATGAGGAGTTTTTAAGCAGCTTTGTATGGCAGAATCAGAATGGATGTTGTTTTACTTTAAGTGGGAAATTTACTCTGGAAGAGTTTATGAAGATAGCGGATAGTATGGAAAGAACAGAAAAAATAAAAGAAGAAAATAAAAATTAAAAAATGATGTAGTAAAAATTTCTGCTCATACGTTTATTATAGTAGAAGGGTAAATATAATATCCCATCTAGGAATCTTATAGGCAAAGAGGATATTATAGATGGGACAGTATGGGGTGCCTGTAGGATTCCGAGGGGGACAAACTTATTTAGCAAGGAGGGCAAAGCTATGAAACGGTTTTTAATAATGTGTATGATGATAATATTTTCATTTGGAATGTTTTCTATTTCAGCATTTGCAGAAGAGCAGGTAAAGAAGGAAGAATATTCCTATACATCTGACGGGTATGGAGATGCGAAAAAGCTTGTGGAGATTCCTTATGGGGATAGTGAGGAAAGCTTAGGGCATCAAGGTGGATATGGAGAGAAAATTTCTCCAAAAAGCTTTTTAATTGAGAAAAATGGAAATATTTATGTATTAGATACTATAAATAAGGCAATTAAGAAATATTTGTCGGACGGAACCTATGATAAGATGATTCTATTACCGGAGAATATTTATGGCTTAGATATAGAGAAGGTAGGAGATTTTTTATTTGTATATGCCGATAATCATAAGTTGTATATGATAAATGAGAATATGCCAGAAACATATTGGACAGTCATGAATGTTTCTTCTTGGGATATGGCTGGACTTTATGTGTCAGATGGAGATTTATATATTCGTTCTTATGAAGGAGCAGATAAAAAACTTCAACTTGCTATGGAAAATAGTAGAAACGAAAGGCTAATGGCGAAGGAGTCTGCTCCTGTGTGTATCAGTAATGAAAATACGATTGTTTTATGGCAAAAGGAAGAAAATGCGATAAACGGTTTTTCTAATGAAAAAGACACGGAAACATTGAGTCTTACTTGCCGTCTTGATCCATTAGGTGCTTTTTATGTGGGAAAGATGGGAAATGTGGAGTATGTTGTGACAAATGAAACTAATTGGAGCTACGCAGAAACGAGAGTAACTAAATTTGTTGATGGCGAAAGGACGGAATCTGCGCTTGTTATATCAGGAAAAGAGTATGCTTTTGGATCTCCTTTTAAGAAAATATACATTCAAAATGATGCTGTATATCAGATGGTACCAGTAGAAAATGGAATCGAGTTCTATCAGATTCCATGGAATTCTTTGATACAAACGCGATTTTCAGAAGAAATGATAGAAGAGTTCAAAGAGGAGGAGCGTATAGAAAAAGATTTAGAGGAAGAACAAAGTATTGCAGAAAAGGCATCCGTTAATGTATCCAGAACAGAAGCAATGGATCGGGCATATGCTATGTGCGGGAAAGGATGGTATTATAATGCTGCTACTATGCACACGCCGACAACATCTACTACAAAATCACCAGAACAACTTGGAAGCACTTCAAAGACAATAGGGGGAATTCCTTATTGCTGGGGTGGAATGAACGGATTAGATACAGCTACTTATTCAGGAAGCCGAGCTTCTTATATGCAGAATTTTGATGATGCTTTAACAAGTGGAAAAACTGCGGGAAACATTCATTCGGAAGGGCATTATTGGATTGGAAGCACTTTTGGAATTGATTGTTCAGGTTTAATTGCTGCGGCTTTTAAAATACCAGAAAAAGTCGGAACAGGTAGTTTAGGAACTTATTTTACTTTGTCAGACTGGAGATATGTAAAGGCTGGTGATGTGGCAATTTCTACTTCGGAAGGACATACCTTTATGATAAAATATATTTATCCAAAGGACACAAGAGGTAACTATAAAATGAGTACTTATGAAAGTACTACTGACGGTTCTACACAATGTGCAAAGGTTCATGAAAGAAAAAGTGAAACTGTAATTAACACTTATAAATTATACACATATTGATAACAGGAAGAGGTAATCATGAAAAAAACAGCAATGGAAGTATATAGTGTTATGAGAGGAACTGCAAACTTAGCATGGTAATTTGAAAAAATAAACTAGAAATCAGAGACAGTCAGGTAGGATGGATTGTCTCTGATTTTGCTATCTTTTAGAGGAGTTTGTATGGATATGACCTGGAGCAAAAGGAAGTCAAATTGGAAATACACAATATACATTAGAGATCGAGCAGGATATTGTATTCTGGTCAGATCAGAGTAATCTGTTTTTATATGATTTGGAAAAGGGAGAAGCAATTAGTTTACAGGAAAGCTTGCAGGAGGAAGGGAATAATTTTTCTGTCATGCGTCATACAGAAGGAAAGTTTTATACAATAGTGACGAATTTTGGCGCAGGAAAAATAACGCTGGTAGAGTATACGATTCCATAAAAACCTTACCGGACACCTTGAAGATACTCCCATGTCCGTTTATCTCGTGGTCTGGAAAATAATTGTCGTGTTTCTCCGGCTTCGATTAAATTCCCCTGAAGAAAAAAAGCGGTTTGATCGGCAACCCGCAGCGTCTGAGGCATGTTGTGGGTAACAAGGACAATCGTATACTGCTTTTTCAAACGAAAAATAAGTTCCTCGACTTTGGCAGTAGAAATCGGATCAAGTGCGCTGGTAGGTTCGTCCATCAGAAGCACTTCTGGTTCCACTGCCAAAGCGCGTGCGATACAAAGCCGCTGCTGCTGCCCTCCGGATAGGCTAAGGGCAGATTTTTTTAAATCCGATCCCAGTTCTTCCCAGATAGCGGCGGCTTGCAAGGAGTGTTCGACAATACGGTTAAGCTTTGCTTTGGAACGAATACCATGTGTCCTAGGACCAAAGGCAATATTGTCATAGATGCTCATAGGGAAGGGATTGGGCTTTTGGAATACCATACCGACGCGTTTGCGTAGCAGATTGACTTCTATATCGTTATAAATGTCAATTCCATCTAACAGAATGCTTCCGCTGATTTGGCAGTCCTCGTTTAAATCGTTCATACGGTTAAGACTTTTTAAAAAGGTTGATTTTCCACAGCCGGAGGGACCGATTAGGGCAGTTACTTGATGCTCCGGGATAGAGAGGCTGATAGAGGAAAGAGCATGAAAGTTTCCATAAAACAAATTCAAATCATGGACAAGGATTTTGACTGGATGATCCATGAAAGCATCTCCGATTGGGTTTTATAAAAAAGTATATGTAAGTTTGGCAGATTTTAGAGTAACAAAATGGGTTTTGTTTTTGGTTGAGATTTTTGAGGATTTATGATAAGATAAGCTTGGCAATAGTTACTCACAACATACATGTTTGCATATTTGCCATAAAAAGGACAGGAAAAAGAAGGAGAGGAAAAAAGGAATGGACATTAAGGAACAGATTAAAAAGATGGTAGAAAAAATCACATCAGATAAGGAAGTGCAGGAGCAGTTCCAGAAAGAGCCGGTGAAAGCGTTAGAAAGCGTATTGGGCGTGGATTTGCCGGATGAAATGATCGAACAGGTAATACAGGGCGTAAAGGCGAAGCTGACAGCAGATAAGCTTTCTGATGCGGCGAGCGCGATTAAAAAGCTGTTCTAAAGCAGGAGAGATAAAAAACCGCTTTTCCAATACCTGGGACGGCGGTTTTACGTTTTTATATACGAAATTCTATAAGGATATTAAAAAATAAAAAAGGAAAAGGGAAAGAAAAGATGAAACAAAAACTATTATTTTTATTTAGTTTGCTTTTGCTGGCAACGGGCTTATTGGCAGGCTGTATGGTAAACCTGAACACGCCGGAAGGAGGCGTGCCACAGACAAACAAAGAGCAGATAAAAGACGGTGAAGAGAAAGAGGATAAGAAAGAGCCGGAAGATACGGAAAACCTATCAGATACAGAAGAACAACAAGATATAGAAAGTCAACAAGACATAGAGAATCAGCAAGATACGGAGAACCAGCAGGAAGTAGAGATAGAGAACAAGGAAGAGGAGGAAGACGAACCGCTTTCTGATTCCGATATTTTAGAAACCGGTGAGTATACTTCAAAAGAGGAAGTAGCAGAGTATTTGTATTTGTTTGGTCATCTTCCAGATAATTTTATTACCAAAAAGGAAGCGAAAGCGCTTGGCTGGGTGAGTAAGGAAGGAAATTTGGGAGAGGTCGCACCGGGGAAAAGCATCGGCGGGGATTATTTTGGGAATTATGAGGGAAACTTGCCGGAGAAAAAAGGACGCAGCTATTATGAATGTGATATCGACAGCGACGGCGGTTATCGGGGGAGCAAGCGGATTGTATTTTCAGACGATGGATTGATTTATTATACAGAAGACCACTATGAGACGTTTGACCTATTGTATGGGGAGGAATAACTGGGGATGAAAGTATGGTTGGATGCACGCCGGATGGAGGAGCGAGGAGAGGCTCATGCTTATTTAAGGGAGCGTTTGGATTTGCCGGATTATTATGGGAGGAATCTGGATGCGCTGTATGACTGTCTGACGGAGATGTCCGGCGTGGAATTGGCGTTGCTCTATGCAGAGGAAGTACAGGGCTACTATCCGAAGATCGAGCATGTACTGTTGGAGGCAGCCAAAGAAAATAGGGGACTGCTGGTGTGGAGAGAAGAAAAGGGAGCTGTATTTCCGGCAAGGAACCTGCAGATTCGGGTTGCCAGAGAGGAGGATGCCGAACAGCTTTTGGCAATTTATGCGCCGTATGTGGAAGAGACTGCGATTACCTTTGAATATGATGTGCCGTCGCTTACAGAATTCCAGGAACGGATTCGGGAGACTTTAAAAAAATATCCGTATCTGGTAGCGGAGCGGGAGGGAGAAATCGTTGGTTATGTCTATGCGGGTTCTTTTCATAAACGAGCTGCTTATGACTGGTCGGTAGAAACGAGTATTTATGTCCGAAAGGGACAGGGAGGACAGGGAATTGGCAAAAGCTTATATGAAGCTTTAGAGCTGGCGTTGTTTTTACAGCATGTGTTAAATCTCAACGCCTGTATTGCCTGTGCAGAGAAAGAGGACGAATATTTGACCAGGGACAGCCTGTGCTTCCACCAGAATTTAGGCTATCGCCTGGCAGGAAAATTTCAAGCCTGTGGTTACAAATTTGGTCGATGGTATGGTGTGGTGTGGATGGAAAAGCATATCGGAGTTCATAACGGAGAACCGCCTGCCGTTCGCTGGTTTAAAGAGGTGCGGGAGGAACTGGCAGAACGGTTCGGAATCCGGTAGAGAGATGGAACCTGTAGTTTCGGCTCCGGGAAAACAGCTAAAGGAGAAAAGACGAATGGAAGTTTGGGAAAGGATCGTAAAGGAGTGCGGATTGGGCTTGCTGGCAGGGGTTCCTGGGCGAGTGACAGGCGGTTATCAGCATAAGATGTATCGGCTGGAAACATCTTCCGGAACGTATGCGGTAAAGCTGTTGAATCCTATGATTATGAAGCGTGCAGATGCAATGGAAAATTACCGGCGTGCAGAGCAGTTGGAGCAGACGTTAGAGGCGCATGGTATTCCGCTTGTCCCAGCCTTGGAGCGAAACGGGCAGCGTATGCAGCAGATAGACGGGCAGTATTATTATATATTTCCATGGATAGAGGGAAAGACTGCCGGTTGGCAGGAAATTACGGTAGAGCAGTGCCGGACGGCAGGGAGGCTCCTTGCCAGAATACATAAAATAGAGATAAAAACCTTGGATAAAAGAGAGTTTGAACCAGAGCCAGAGAATGCGGATAATGATATTGTCTTAGCAGAAGAAAAATGCCCGGAGTTAGCGGCTGCCCTAAAGCAAGTGCAGCCGATTCTGGTAAAAGCAAGGAAAGAATATGCGGCTGCCAGAAAGCAGCTTCCTCCTGTTATCAGCATTTGCAACGGGGATATGGACAGTAAAAATGTACTATGGGAGAATGGGAAGCCATTGTTAATTGATTTGGAATGTCTGGACTATGGAAATCCTTTCTGGGAAACGTTTCAGCTAGCGTTAAGCTGGGCAGGCGGTACGGTATGTGAGTTGGATTATTTCAGGTTAAAGGAATTTTTGAAGGCTTATGAGGAGGAAGGTAAAGAGACTTTTTCGGAATATCTTTCAGGCAGGACGATTGACTGGAGAGAACTGTATGGAGCAGGCTTTTCCTGGCTGGATTGGCTGGATTATAACGTAAGGCGGGCTTTGGGAATAGAATGTGAGGACGAGGCGGAGCGTCAGCTTGGGTGCTTGGAGGCAAAGAAGACACTGGAACGGATTGTGTATTATGCTGCGGTTCGGGAGGAGCTTTTGGAGGAACTGACACGGAAATAGGAGATAACATATAAAAAGCAAGAAAGGGAAAAGCCCATGATATCATTAGAAACAAAACGTCTGATTTTAAGAGATTATCAAGAAGCAGATCTGCAGGTCTATTATAAGTTAAAGAGCGATCCTAAAACGATGTATTATTTACAGGATATTATGTTGCGTTCGAGGCAGGAGGCGGAAGAGGATTTTGCCAGGGTATTAAGCGATCAGAAAAGCAGGGAGCGGCAGTTTTATTTTTTGCATATGGAGAGAAAAGAAGATGGGGAACAGATTGGCAGTATCGGTTATACCGTGACTGCTGACGTACCGGTTGGGAAGCTGGTTCATCTGGGTTATTTTACGTATCCGCAGTTTTGGGGACAGGGTTATACGACAGAGGCTTTGAAGCGGATATTGAAATTTGCTTTTTTAGAAAACGGGGTTTACCGAGTGACGACGGGGTGTTTGACAGAAAATGTCGGTTCCGAGCGTGTGATGCAAAAGTGCGGGCTGGTGAAAGAAGCCGAACATGTAGATTGGGAATTGCACGATGGTCAGATGAAAACGAGGATGGAATACCGAATGCTGCGAGGGGAATATAACGATTTTTAAGAGGGAGGAATCGGATATGCCGGAAATTTATATAAAAGGAAATTATTGGGGCAATTATATAGGGGAAACGGACGACAGTCTGACCTTGGTGGAATATTTGGCAGGAAAGGAAAAGAAGGAAATCTCATTAAGGGAGATTTTTTCAGACTTTGGTCTGGATAAGCTGCAGGGGGATTTTCGCCATCCGGAGATTTCCTTGTCAACGACCGTACATCCGGAAGGCTGGGAAATAAGTATGGCGTATGCGATTGATTTCATTACAGATCTGGCGGCGCTCCTTTTGGAATGCAAGATAAATGGAAGGATTGATCTGTGCGATCTGATTGAGGAGGATTTGGAGACTTCTGTATGGGAGGTTTGTATTACAGCTACCTCAGAGGAACATAGGCTGATAAATCAGACCCTTCAGGATTTTGCCGCTCATCCGCTGGAATATGATTTGAGCGAGATGTGTCAGGAGGAAAGTATGCTGGAAATGGCAGAGGTGTGCGAGAGGATGAGGAAGGAACTATATGGATGAGTTCTTGACTTTAGGCATATTGAATCATGGGACAATCATAAGGAGGCGAATAACATGGAATTTACAGAAATAAGAACCCATCTGGCAAAACATTTTAAAAGCATGGTTGCAGAAGCGGATTGTCTGTTTGAAGTAAATCTGGATAAAGAAGAGCTTTGGAATACCTATTTAGACAGCTTCCCGCCTGGGACGAATGAGATTTACCGGGAACGCAGAGAACATGACTGTAGCTGCTGCCGTCAGTTTATCAAAACGATTGGTCATACCGTAGCCGTAAAGGATGGCAAGTTGATGACGCTATGGGATGTTCAGACAGACGATACTACATACCAGCCGGTAATGGACGCGCTTTCGACATTTGTCAGATCCCATACGATATCAGATGTGTATGTAAGTAAGTTAGCGCAAATCGGTACGCCGAAAACTTATGAGGAGCAGGAGGGCGGAAAAGTAAAGGAATGGCAGCATTTTTACCTGGATTTACCGCAGAACCTAGTGGACACCTCAGCGCGTTCCAAAAACGATATCAAGGGAAGCTTTCGGGATACAAGACAAGTCTTTTGGCGTTCCTTAGAGGAAATTTCAGAGGATAGTCTGTTGACCGTATTAGAACTAATTGACTCAAATACCCTTTACCGCGGCGCAGAGTGGAAAAAGGTGTTAAAGGAATTTTTAGGTTACAAAAGAAAGTATGACAGTCTTTCCGGAGAAAGGGAGCGTGAGCTTGCACTCTGGGAATGGTCAGTTAAGGTAGGAATTGCCATTGGGCGTATCCGCAACCACAGTATCGGTACTTTGCTGGTCAACATCAGCGAGGGTATGGATTTGGATATCGCGGTACGGAAGTATGAGCAGATTATGGCTCCCGTCAATTACAAACGCCCGAAGGCGATTTTTACCAAAAAGATGTTAGAGGAAGCGAAGAAGACGATAGAGGCTTTAGGTTATACGGAGTCTTTGGGCAGGCGATATGCTACGTTAGATGATATCACAGTCAACCATATCCTTTTTTCCAACAAGGATGCGGCAAAAAGACTTCGTAGGACGGATTCTGCCGGGGGCGAGGGGCTGGATGCTATTTTCGGGGAGCTGGAAAGGAAAGCGACTGTAAATCCAAAGAAGTTTTCCAGGATAGAGGAGATTCCGATCGAGACGTTTATATCCAATGTGCTTCCGACTGCTTCGGAATTAGAGGTGTATCTGGAATATCAGCATATTCATCATATGGTATCGCTGATCGCTCCAAAAAACCGGGAATCCAAAACGATGTTTCGCTGGGGCAACAATTTTAGCTGGGCGTATTCCGGCAATCTGACAGACAGCATGAAGGAACGGGTAAAGGCGGCGGGAGGTCGGGTAGACGGGGACTTGCGTTTTTCGATTCAGTGGAATGACGGCGATTATAACCCGAATGATTTTGATGCTCATTGTATAGAACCGGGCGGATATGAAATCTATTATCCGAATAAACAGAAATATTCTCCATGTAAAGGAATTCTTGACGTAGATATCATTCAGCCTGCCCTCAATGTCGTGTCAGTAGAAAATATTACCTACGATAGCCGTACAAAAATGAAAAACGGAACGTATCGCTTTTTTGTCCATTGCTACAGCAATCGGGGCGGTCGGGACGGCTTTGCAGCCGAGGTAGAATTTGACGGGCAGATTCATTCCTTTGCCTACGACCGGGAGCTGCCGCAGGATGTGAAAATCCCGGTAGCAGAGGTGACGTTAAAGGATGGAGTTTTTACGATTAAGGAACTGCTTTCCGCCGACGTATCTTCAAGGGAACTTTGGAACCTGCATACGAACGAATTTGTGCCGGTATCAGTGGTGATGTATTCCCCGAATTATTGGCAGGAGCAGGACGGCGACGGGATGGATACCTTTGGAAACAGGCACTATTTCTTTATGTTAAAGGACTGTATCAACCCAGAGCAGCCAAACGGCTTTTACAATGAATTTCTAAAAGCAGAGTTGGCAGAACATAAGCGGGTATTTGAGGCGCTTGGCTCTCAGATGAAGGTTGCGGAAACCGCCGACCAGCTCTCCGGTCTCGGCTTTTCCTCAACTCAACGCGCCGAACTGATTGTCAAGGTAAAGGGAAAAACCGAACGGGTAATGAAAGTAAAATTTTAAAATACACGGAACTCAAAATTACAGTGGAATTCTGGAGAAGGTACCTTAGGAAGAATTCCGCGGAACTCAAAATAGGAGATGAAAAAATGTCGATAGAAGTTATATTTGAATATGCAACACGGAAAAAGCTGCGTTTTTCGTATAAGGGAAGTATTTCAACAGAAGATTTGTGGGATTTATCCCTGGAGGAGTTAGACCGGATTTTTAAGGGTTTAAACGCTAAGGTGAAGCAGAGCCAGGAAGAGAGCCTGCTCGAAAAGAAAGAAAAGAGCGAGGAAGAAGAACGACTGGAAGTACAAATCGCAGTCGTCCGGCGGATTGTGGAGGTCAAGCTGGAGGAACAGGAAGCGAAAAAGAAAGAAGCCGATCGGAAGGCGCAGAAGCAGAAGCTGATGGCGATGATTGCAGAAAAACAGGACGAAGCGTTGAAGAAGAGTTCTATAGAGGAACTGGAAAAAATGTTGGCAGAGCTGGGAGAGTAAGCGCAGATAAAGGAAAAGCAGGTAGAGCCGCTGGCGGGAAGCGTCGGCGACTCTACCTGTTTTTTTAGGGTTCTTTATGTTCAGGGTTCCAGCGATATTCAATCGAAATGACCAGTTGACTCTTGGTTAAAAATGCCAGTTCCATTTCCCCCTTTGCGTAGCGGTACTCTCCGGATTCCGGATCGGATTCTCCATATTCCGCTAACAATTCCTCTACGGTCGAACCAATATAAATTCCTTCCGCTGTAGTAAAGGAATCGTCTGTTAAGCGAATTAGAGTGAGGATAGCCTGCTCCTGCTTCTCTTCGAGGGAAACGGTTAATTCAAATCCACTATAGGTATAGATTTGATCCATTCCGGCAAGGGCGCAGCTAGGAGCTTCATAATAAGAAAGCGGTTCCCCTAGCTGTTCTATGGCGGAAGAAGGCTCCATACCAGGGTAGAGAAGAATGGTTTCCTGATTTTTCGGGCTGCGGCAGGAAAAGAGGTAGTGGGTTTCTTCCGGGTTGGCTTCTTTGGAAGGAAGCTCCTGTTCGTTTTCATCTCCGGTATCCTCGCCGCTTGGCTTGCTGCAGCCAGAAAACAGGGCAGTAGTAAGCAATAAGGCAAATAGCGTCATATATAAAAGAAATTGTTTCATCATGTGATTCCTTTCTAAGCAAAATCCGACCGCGCTCACAGGCATTAAACGCCGTCTTGTAGTTCTTTTAGACACCGGGCAAAATACCGCGTCAGTTTTTCCGCTCCGGCGCGGTTTAAATGCAGTCCGGCGTCATACGTATCCGTCTGAAAATCAAGTCCGATCTCCGGTATCGCTTCTAAAAAATTAAAATAGGGCAAATCATAGCGTTTGGCATAAGCCTCGATCTGCTCTTCCCATTCCGGATACCAGTAGGGATAGAGCGAAGGAGCCTTGACTAATATCAAGGAAATTCCTTCTTGTTCACAAAGTATCCGCATCCGATCCAGATAGTCGTAGCAACGCTTTGGAAACTGGTAATCAGCCAAGGGCTTGCCCTCCGGGATTTGCCCGGCTGGCTTTACTCCCTCCTGGGGTAGATAGCCCTGTTCGGATACCGGGCGGGTGCCAAAGAGACAGGTAACGTCCTCTTCCGTCAGTTCTGACCATCGATCATGATAACGGAGCAGCGGAAACAGATAGCTTAGTAATGATTCGTCCGGATTCCTGGAAGCCAGGACAGAGCGCAGCTTACTGGCTGACCAGCGCATCCCGTCTAAGGTCATACGATTGTATTCCTCTTTTACCGGATCACCATATTGCATCGCCAGTACATTAAAAACAAAAATATCCGGCGTTTCGTAAGACAACGTTTCTTCCATCAGATAATAAGACTGCCAGATCCGTTGGCTGGCGCTTCCGCGGATAAAAGAGGAAAGTCCGCTTTCCTCCTCAAGAACTGTCGGCGAAAAGCTTTCGTACACTTCACAGTCTCCGAAAAACACAATGTCGTGCGTTTTTGAAGAAGCATAATATTCACGAATTAAAGCTCCTTCTAACAGGCTTGACTGGTATTTCGGCATCACAAGCCGCTGCAGTAAAAAGAACAATCCAAAGGAGGCGGTGAAAAAAAGAAGCCAGCCAACCCATTTTTTTCCAGAAGCGGCAGATTGCTTTTTCATCAGACAAATCCTCCATAAATAAAGCCGCTGGCATCATAGCCCTGCCCATAGACGCCGAATAAAAGAGTGGCAAGCAGCAGCAGGACGCAGCCGCTAGGATACAGCCAATAAGTAAAAGCCGTAGAGTGTATGTTTTGGCGATCATACCAGCAAAGGAGCCGCCGAATCAGCAAATATCCGGCGAAACAAATCAACAGCAACAGCACGTCTGCTCTCGTCAGACCAGGAAGCAATCCGCCCTGCCAGAAAGGCTTTGTAAAAACAGAGGCAAGCTGCCTGCCTGCCGTGCGGATATCCGGATAGCAGTCCAGAGAGCGGAGCAGGGAAGTAAGAAGAAAAATACGTGCCATCTGCAGGAACGGAAGAAAGCGACTTAGGAAAGATACCGACTGCCTCTTCTGACGGGTTTCCACACTTTGCGGTAAAAGCAAAATCCCTCCGTTTAACAGTCCCCAAAGGAGAAAACGAGGTTCCAGACCATGCCAGAGCCCGGTCAGGCTCCAGGTCAACAGGGTAGCGATCCAGACAGAAAGCTGTTTGACAGGCAGACGAGTTTTGACCGTTCCAGCCGTGTGAAAACGGGAAAGGAAGCCTGCCGCCGACAGAGTAATCGGATAAAATATATAATCCCGGAACCAGCTTCCTAGGCTGATATGCCAGCGCCGCCAATAATCCGCAAGGCTGCGAGCCTGGAATGGATGGTTAAAATTTTCCGGCAGAGAAAAGCCCAGGCAGCGAGCCACTCCAAGCGCGATATCAATACCTCCGGTAAAATCCGCATAAAGCTGTATTGTATAGGCAAAGAGACCAAGCAGCACATACCCTCCCTGGTAAATGTCGGGCTGGCGGAAAAGAATCGTCGTCATCAAGGCAATCCGATCGGCAATGACCAGCTTTTTAAAAGCGCCCCAAACGATCCGTCCAACCCCTCTTTTCCAACCGGAAAAATGCTCGTCGGGCATTCTATCTGGTACTTTTGCAGGTATAGAGGCTGGGGCAGGCATCGTCGTAGAGGCGGAAGAAGGAGATATAAAATGTACAATCTGTTTCCGAAACTCCCCATAACGGCAAATCGGTCCCTGGATGGAAAGCGGGAAAAAAGAAAGAAAGAGCAGAATATAAAGCGGGTTTGTTTCCGCCGGATATGCCCGAGCCTTAACATCAAACAAATAGCCAATCGCCTGCAGGGAATAAAAGGAAATCCCCAGGATAAAAACGCCCGACCATTTCTGCATCAACCAAATGGCAAGAAGCAGAAAAATGACAATGGAAACCGGAAGCGCCGGACGTTTACTGCGCCCGGCAAGAACTCCTCCGAACCAGGTCAGTCCCGATGCAAGAAGAACAGCGACCAGGGCAGACAGAGAAGAGGCATAGCCAAAACAGGCATAGAAAAACAGACCGAAGAGCAGCAGCAGTCCCAGCCTGATATGCCCGGTGATAAATTGTCTCCTTTGCTCTGATACCATAAAAGCCAGCCTTTCCTTAGCGTAGTTGTTCAATCAGTTGATAAATCGTCTCCGCCCGGTCAAAATGCTCTGGTCGGATTGCCGAGGCAGGAATTTTTACACCAAAGGTTTCCCGGATTGCTAAAATCAGGCTGACCAAATCAAAGGAATCCAGCAGGTGGTTCGTCAAAAGCCCGTCCTCCTGTCTAAAATCAATATCATCATGCAGCTCTTCTAAAAGCTGAAGCAAAGTTTCCATCCAAAAAGCTCCTTTCGCCTTATTATTTAAAAAGATACATGCCCTTTATTATTCCACATCTTCCCCCTGATTTCAAGTGCGAAAAACAGCCGTTACAACTCCTCAATATAACATTCGTCCTGGCAGGAACGCCCCTGATTTTTAATGAGAAATAAATATTCATCATAAGCTTCCATATGATTTTCACGCAGAATCTGTCCGATATTTTGCCGACTGCTTGGAACGATACGATCCCTTACCCAACGCATACTCCATTCCGGGTCGATATGCCGTATTCCTTTCTCTAAAAAAAGACTCATAAGGAAGGGGGCTTCTAATTCTGTGACATTTTCTGGGATATCAATCGTAAATTCTTTTTTCTCTTCATCATAATTAAGAATAGATAAAATTTTATGCTCCTTATCCGTTAACCGTTTGATTGCGTATCTTTTCATAGTTACACCACCTTTGCCAAATCATTTGCCAGATTTTTTCTCTATGAATATCACTTAAAACTGTTTCTAAACCTGAAAGAATATACTCTTTTTCTTTTTCCTGTAGTGGTAAAATCTTTAAATCAAAATCGGCAGGAATCAAAGACAAGTTATATTCCAGCGATTTTGCGCCAATGTAATTATTTACTGGAAAGTCACGCATGACGTCAAAAGTCTCTATTTGCTGTTCATCCCCATAAGTGGAAAACAAAAGAGAAACTCCCTGATCAAACAGAGGAGCAAGACGAACATTATTTTTATCACGTAATATTTCAAGATTGCTTCCATGACGGTCTCGATTGGCAACCAAATAGTCTACTAAAAACATTTGATAGATCGTTCGCTTCCAACCATGGCGAAATGCAAAGTCTAATGGTGATTCATCCTCTTCTTTCGTCATGTCATATAAAACGTCAAATCCGATTTTTTCTTCTTTTCCTTTTCGGAAATTTTCAGAGGAACAAATCCAGGTTTGAAGTATTTTTTTATTGATACAAATTTCAGCATGAATTAGTTGATATTGCAAGTGTGGAATTTCAAGGCAATCCATCAAGCGGCTTACAATCAGCTCATTGACACATTCATGACCAAAAACACCACGATAACTGTCGTAGTTAGAGAGCTTATAGTAAATTCTTCCGTTTTGTGTTTCCTCATATGCTTTCAAAAAACAGCCAGGTGTACCGGGGGATAGTTTTTGCTCTGTCCAATCCAAATACTTTAAATCAGTTAATTCCATTATCAAATCATTCAATCAAATTCCCCCTTTGTATCCATAAAGTAATGAGCCAAAATTACTACTATTTTTTCCTCTATCATGCCCTTTATTATTCCACATCTTCCCCCTGATTTCAAGTGCGAAAAATTTACTCCTCCCGCAGCCTTCTCCGGTCGATTTTCCCATTCGGAAGAGAGGGAAGCGAATCCCGCAGGATAATACGGTTTGGCAGGGCGTAGGAGGGCAGGCTTTGTCGTAAGAGAGCAGAGACCCTCGCAGAAAGCGACGAAGAAGCCCCTACATTTTTTCCCAGTATATAAAGCACAATCCGCCCGTCTGCCTTTTGCACGCAGCAGCAGCTCTTTACCTGCGGGCAGGCAGCGGCGAGTCGTTCCAGTTCTGCCAGGTCAATCCGATAGCCCATCCGCTTTACCTGCGAATCCTTTCGTCCCAGAAAAACCAAGTCACCGGAAGGCAGCCGTTTTGCCAGATCCCCCGTGCGGTAGCTCTGATAAGAGGAAGCGGCGAAAGAAGTAGTGGAAGGGGGAGCGGAGAGAGGAAAAAATACTTGTCTGGTCAGATCCTCCTGACGGTAATAGCCTTTGGCAAGTCGGTTGCTTTTTAAATACAATTCTCCTTGTTCCCCGTCTGCGACTGGCTTTCCGTCCTCATCGAGCAGATAAGCTTCCACACCGAAAAAAGGCTTGCCAATCGGAATCGGATCGGTTGAAGGGAGACGGTTGGTAAAGTTTTTTGGAACCGGATAATAACAGCTCATCCCGGTAGCCTCTGTTGGACCGTAAAGGTTAAAAAAGCAAACGTCCGGTAAGGCTGTTTGCCAGTAGGCAAGAACAGAGGGTGGAAGCACTTCACTCCCAAAAGCAGCCGTCCGCAGAGATTCCGGTCGGATTTCGGCAAAGGCGTCTGTAGCGGCAATCAGAGAATAAGCCGAAGATACCCAGCAAATCGTATTGATTTGATGCTGGTTTAAATATTGGATCAGTTCCTCCGGTCTGGAAAACAGCTCAGGAGGAAGCAGCCAGACGCTCCCGCCACATTTCATAGAGACAAAAAGTTCCTTCATACAGGCATCGAAACAAAAAGGAGCCTGGTTGCCAAAGACCGTAGCTTCCGTAGCCTGCAAGATGTCTGACAGCGCGTCAATATAGCGGATTACGGCTAAATGGCTGGTTTCCACGCATTTTGGCTTGCCGCTGGAACTGGATGTAAAAGTGAGGCATAAAGTATCCTCTGGGGAAGCAGTCGCTCGAAGCGTCAATAAGGTATGTTCGGCAGAAGCCAGGCAGTCGTCCGATATGCCAGAAATCGTGAAGGCAGAGTCTGTCCTGGAAGTATCCAGATAGAGAGGAAACACCGTTTGGAGAAGAGAGGCATTTTCCTGTAAAAGCTGTTCGGCTTGTTTGGCAAAGGCGGTATCATACAAGAGAACATCCGGTTCTAAAAAAGAGAGAAGTTCAGCCAGTTTTGTTCCATTTGTTTCCCACAAGGCAGTATTTAAGACGGTATAGCAGCCTCCGGCGTAAACGCTTCCCAGCATAGCGGCAACCGTATGGGGCGCCTTTTCCATAAAAATAGCGACGAAAGGATGTGCTGTTCGTGTATGAAGCAGGCAGGCGCCAATCTGTCTGGCGGATTGTCTGACCTCTCTCCAGGTAATTTGTTCGTTTTCTGAGCAATAGGCAGGAGCATCGGGATAGAGTGCCGCGGTATGCTCCAGATAATCTAAAATACTCTTATGGTTTTTCAACAGATGTTCCTCCTCTGGCTGGATAAAGATTCTGTTCAAATTGATAATAATTTTGGTGACTCTTATCCGGGTGACGCTTTCCATAGTCTTTGGAAAACGCCAGTAAATCCGCATCATTTACCAGGAATGGGACAAAGCTTTCGCCGGAAAGCAGCGGGCAGGCGTCCATATGATACCATGCGCCCTCGAAGCGAACGAGATTCCACGTATGGAACGTATCCGTCCGGCTGCGTCTGACTTCCATGCTTTCAAAGCCCGTTCGCGTCAGCAGCATATCAAGGACGGAGGAATACGTAAAGCAGTCGCCGGAGCGGGTGAGAAAGCCGTCGTAGGCAGCTTGAAGAGAGCTGGATTTATCCGAGCTGCCGGAATAATGAAGCGAAGAACGGCACCAGTCGTAAATGGCGCGCAGCACCTGGTAATCCATAGCCGCATCGCTGCCGGGCGTATAAGGCTTTGAGGCTTTTACCGAGTGAAGGATGTCGTCTAACACCTCATCAGCAAGGGCATAGACTTCTTCCTCGCTGATAGCCAAAGGCTCTGTAATCGTAATCTGTACGGTGACGCTGCTTTCGTTGCCGGAACTGTCTGTCGCAAAATAGGTGACAGGATAACGTCCGGTTTTTCCGGGGTTTACCTGACTGCTGTCTACCTGATAGGCGACCTCACCGTCCTTGTTGTCTACGGCAAAGACAGATTTCCGGTAGGTGATAGTCACGCCAAGCGGAAAAGAAAGATCACGAGTGCCAAGGATTTCCGGTCCTTTTTTGTCCTTTTTTATGGTCAACTGGCTTTGAAAGGCAGTCTGATTGCCAAATTCATCCTCGGCAACCAGCTTTACCGTCTGCTTCCCGGTTTTTTTAAAATCCGGTTTTTTGACAAAGCGAACAGAAACAGAGGAAGCGTCAGTGATTTTTTTGGTAAAATCCTTTGGCTTTGCCGCCTCGCCTAACCATAAGGTCAGCTTTTTAGCGGTAATCTGCGGAGAAGTCGTGTCTTTGACAACTAACTCGGCAGGGATGCTTTTGCCGTCTGCTTCCAGTTCGATTTGATGTGTCCCTGCCTGAGATAAGAGAGGGGTGATATCCGTCCGGTAGGAAAGCTCGCCGGAACGTGGAAGAAACCTGGAATCTGCCCCGGCATAAGAAGAGACTTCGGCTTCTGAAAGCAGATACTGGGAGGCTGGGTAGGACTCGGCGCCCAATTCAGCCTGGCAGGAAGCCTGGACACCATATATCGTCAGCTTTACAGGATATTGGCTTTGATTCCCTCCGGCGTCCGTAAGGAGCAGAAGGAGAGAATACTCGCCTGGTGGCAATTCCGAGACGTTCGATTTTAAGGCAGTCGAAGCCTGCTTGCTATCTTTGGAGGATGTATGCAGGTCGAAGGTTAAAGCGGTTTCTTCCTCCAGGCTGGTAAGAAACTCTTTAGGATGTAAGGAAAAGCCGACCGGAATGACCAAATCCTGCACAGTGGCGAGAGGAGGTTTGGTATCCCGGATGCGCAGCAAACAGACCTGTGTTCGACCATTGACTAAAAATTGTACCGGATAATCTCCAGGTACATGTGTGTCAAGCTCGTTCAGATCGGTTAAAAGATGATAATTTAATCCGGGAATTCCCAGCCGTAGAAATTCCTTTCCACTCAGTTCCCAGTCACCTGCTTCTAAGGTGAGACGGCTTTTGAGGGGAGAGGAAAACAGCCATGCCCAAAAAAGGATACCCGCCAGCAGCCCCAGGCTAATGATGGTAATCCTCTTGTAATACCTCCGTTTTTTCCGCCTTTTTTTCATCGGTCATTGCCTCTTAGGTGTTTGCGGCTGCAATCACGTCGCTCATATCGTACATACCGGCGGGCTTTCCAGCTAAAAATTTTGCTGCCTGAATCGCGCCCTTAGCAAAAATAGCCTTGGAATAAGCCGTGTGCTTGAATTCGATGACTTCATCGGTTCCGGCGAAAATGATTTCATGCTCCCCGACAATCGTTCCGCCGCGTACTGCGGAAATCCCGATTTCGTGCTTGTCGCGCTTTTGGCGTACCTGGCTTCGGTCGTATACATAGGAACAGGAATTGGAAAGGCTTTCTTGGATAGTATCTGCCAGGGCGAGAGCGGTTCCGCTTGGTGCATCCAGCTTTTGATTGTGGTGCCGTTCTACGATTTCAATATCAAAGCCTGCATCCGCTAAAATTCCGGCGGCTGTCTGGAGAAGCTTTAAGAGCGTATTGATACCCATAGACATATTGGCAGAGCGGAGAACCGCTGTAGTTTCCGAAAGCCTTTTGGCTCCGGCAAGCTGCTCTTCGGACAAGCCAGTCGTACAAAGCACCAGCGGAAGCCTGCGCGCTTCACACCAGTTAAAAAGGGAATCCATAGCCGGAGCGATTGAAAAATCAATGACTACATCGGCTTCGGTATCGCATTCCTGTGCAGTTGCAAAGACCGGATAAGGGCAGTCCTGTGGCAAGGTAGGATCGATTCCAGCCACAATAGTGAGAACGTCGTCCTGGGCTGCCAGCTCGGTAATGGTTCTGCCCATCTTGCCGCCGCAGCCGTGCATAATAGCTCGTATCATGATTATCATCCTTTCTGATGGTTAGCATTATAAGGTAGTTCTCTGTTATGATACCATACACGGGTGAATTCGTACAGATTTTTTTGTCTGTACTGAAATCCGGCGGAAGGGGTTACGAGATTTCCTATGCGACCAGCAAGAATAACGTCAAAAAGGTAAAGACCACTTCTTTAAAGAAAAATATATCCGTAACAAAGGGAA
>CAJUFW010000047.1:10713-19832 GCA_910585655.1 uncultured Lachnospiraceae bacterium | reverse complement strand
CTGGAGTTCAGACGTGTGCTCTTCCGATCTTTTTTTTCCATACCGCTTGCTTCCTTTCTATGTTCTACACAATGTTTAATCAAGCTCTCTGATTTTAACATTATACCACAAGATACCAAAGTCTGACAACCACCAGATTTTCAGCAAAGAAAAAGCAGGAATTCTTTTATATTCCTGCCTTTCTTCCACCCAGCACCTTTTCATAAATCAATCCCAACGCAAACCAGGCGGGGGCGTAATCCAAACGGATCACACCACGGATATTCAGTTTTGCTTTGCTGTAGTCCCAGGGACAGACATGCAGCTTTTTTAAAAAGCTTCCTGATAAAAATTCCATCGTAAAAATGCAGAGCGTATACACGCCGCCCCGGATCAGCGCGTTGGCGCCGCCTAACAGTCTGGAAAGCGGAGCCAGCACGGCAGCCATCCCATAGATCGGAAACATCCAGACAGAAGTTTGACAGGGCAGTCGTTTGTCCTTATGCTCTTTGATAGAAGAAAGCCCCGTCCAAAAACATTCGTTGCACCAGCCAATCAATCCACAGAGTATAAAATCTTTTATAAATTTTTTGGTATTCTTCGTATTCATGGTAGTAGGGTGTGCCAAAAGCAGACTTTTTATACAGAACCGCTTTCTTCCTCTGGAGAACTTTCTTAAATTATTTTCATCTAAAATTTCCTTTTCAAAGGGACGCTTTTTATGATATTATATTATAGAAGAAACTTACTAAAAAAGGAGAATTTACTATGAAAGTCATTGGTATTACCTGCAGTTGTCTGCCAAAAAGTATTTCCCAGGCAGCCGTAAAGGAATTCCTGCGTGGAGCGTCAGATATAGGGCATACGACAGAATGTATCCAAATCAGTCGGAACCTTCTTGGCTGTACGGGCTGCCATGCCTGCAAAAAAACAGACTCATTCTGTGTTCAAAAGGATGTTCTGACCCGTTATTTTGAGCTTCTTCCGGAAGCAGATGTCGTGGTATTGGGAGCAGGCATCTATATGGGCTACCCACAAGGAGAAGCCTGGACGTTTATGAACCGCCATTTCTGCTTACATAAAAGTGTGTCCGATCGTTCCGAATGCCGGATTGCCCCAGGGAAAAAGCTATACGCTATGTTTGCCCAGGGCGCCCCGGACAATCCGGAATACCGCGCGCATAACGAAGAACTGTTAAAGCCGTTTTCCGGCTGGGGCTTTGAACGTATGGAACCGCTGATTCTTACTGCACAGGATAGTGAGACCGCCCTGAAAAAAGCTTATCAGCTTGGAAATTTACTGTGATTTCTGGAAATGATATTTTTTGACAGGGGATATAAGGAAGATAGGGAAACTATGAAGACTATGAGCATTATGCGTCATTCACTTGCAAAGGTTGAATGATAATCAGATGATTAACGACAAAGAAAATGTTTTCTATCAAAAAATTGATTTTGATAATGTCGGAATCATCGGTCACTCTACAAGCCGCTGTCACCTTGTCTCTGGTAAGTAACATCTTCCATTTGCGCAAGTGTGCCTCCTGCCTGAAAGGCTTTTTGTATCATAGGGAAGTTTGGAAAGCTTTCCTATGATACAATATAAACAGCAAGCTTTTCCCGTCAAAATGGATTACCGCATTAGCAATTTTAATTTCCGGTTCCGCGGTAAAAGAAAGCACTTTTTCGACCGGGAGATCCAAAACAGTCAGTTCTGAGACTCGGTAAAGTTCCGTGATCTGCTCCGGCGTTGGATAAGTCGGGGAACCCTGCTTTTTCCATACGGCGATTGGGTTGGCATGAAAAGCGTCAATGACTGCCATCGTAATTGCTTTCGCCTCCCCCAATAACGTCAGCTCTATCTCCTCTGCCTTGATATCACGTTCTTCGATATCATGGTTATACACAAACAACGTCACTGTTTGATCGTCCTCCAAAGCCAGGATTTCTGCCGTCCGATGTTCTCCTTCCACCGTCAGCCGACGATCCCCGGCTTTGGAAAGTTCCTCAAAAATACGATAGTTTGGCTTTGGCACTCCATAGACGTTGACCAAACCACGTTCATCGTTATACGGAAGTCCGTGCATCCCCATTTTTTCAAAAATATCAGAAATACACCAGAACGAATAACATTCTACCAGCCCTTCATTATAAAAAAGTGGATGTTCGCCAGCTTCTGTTTTCGCCTTTTTCGCCATCTGATAAAGAATATCTCGTGGATTATTGTTCCCGGAATTCCGGAATCCATTTGTTGTTGGAAGTAGCAGAACCTTCTACCCGAAGAGTCGGAGATTCGGCTCATTCCAAACCTCAAAATACCACTGGCGCACCTCATCCTTTCCATATCGCTCTATCAGATGCTTTGCCAATCGCATCGTGAATTTTTTTGATATGCTCCTGCATATCCGCCCGTAAAATCAAAGCGGCATGGCAGCTTCCGATACAAAGTTCCCAATAATGTGGAAACGGTCTTCCTGTTTCTGCAAGATCAACACGATATTGTACTGGCATGTTCTCTTACCTCCCCTATCTTCCATACTCATCCATACCATCTTCTGCCGGATTTTTCATACACAAATGCACGGCGCTCTTCTTAAAAGTCAATGGTAATGCTAAAATATTCGGATTCTGCCCGACGTATTTTTTCTTCGCATCCTCTAATGCCTCTTCAAACGTCGCTCTCGTTTTTAAGCCCATTCCTCTGGCATAGCCTGGTTCCTCAGCGCCTACGATATAGATAGCCGAAGTATTCCTTTCTGCAATATGCCCGCAGGACATCATTGAAAATCCATGGAACGGATGAAACGCATTACAAAAGCGATATTGACGGATATATTCCTCATTCGTAGCAAAATATTCCCCATAGCGGTTCATATCCGGCAGAGTATCCATATGGTCATGCTGGAACATCTCATATAATTCCCGCAAATACGGCCACAGCTCATCATGAAAATAGCCGTTGCAGGTAGAAGAACAAAGGATCACACACCGATCGCTCATCACCCTCCCCAAGCGTAGCACCTGCGCGCTTAGAGCCTGCATCATCATAATCGGATTCGTTCCCATTCCGTCCCCATAGTGAAATTTCTGCGGCATCCCAAATACCAGTACATCATACTTTTTCTCTGCCCAATGCACATACGTCCGTTTGTCTGCCAACTTCCAGCTTATCGGCATCATTTCTTTGGCATACCCACAATAAATAGCAATTTGTCTGGACTGGGTATCCAATACTGCATCACAGCAGAAAAACGGATGTCCCATTTTTTCTTCCATATACATACTGATTTCATCGAACTTATTCCGCATCAGGCTTCCGCTGTTGACCGGCGTAAAATCTGCCCGGTGCATGACCGACGGTACATGATGGCTGGCAATACTTCTCCAATTTGTAATCCCGGTCGCACTGTGCTTATAGCCGCCGGAATAACCGCCATACGGATTGCCCTGTACATGACCAACCAAAATCGGAATATCACATTCCAGTACATAACGGTTTAGATACACATCATCCCCTCTTGCCGTTTTTCCAAGGTAAGCCATATGCTCCTCGTCCTCGCTGTCATGGCTGATGATTTGCCCGGACTGCCAAAACTCTGCAAACAGCTCTGGTCCGAAAATCGCCTTTACGTCCGATTCCTTGCTCCGCGGATGCAGCCCGTTGGAAATAATAAATAAAATATCTTTCTTTTCTACCCCTGCCGCGTATAATTCCTTTAACATATAACGGATACCAAGCTTTCTGTGGCTGGTCGCCTGCTCTCCGCCCTTTACCCGATCCGGCACGACTATCACTACCTTGCTGCCCGGATGTGCCAGTTCCGTCAGCGTCGGCATCCCAATCGGATGCGCCAGGCTCTCTAAGTAAGCTGCCTCTAACTGCTCCTCCGGAATAAAATCCGGATCTTTTACCGTTTCCCCAGGGATAAAAATGTCCGTATTGTCCGGCAAGTCTGCCGCCATCGTCCCCTGACCATACTCAAACTCTACTCTCATAAATAACTCTCCTATTTAAGTTCCGCCTCTTCACTCCAGCACCCCCTTAAAGGGGAGAGAAATACTGCTGCAAAGAAACGCATCAGTATTTCCTCCCGGGGGTGCTTCCGTTTCGAGGCTGTTTTTTTGTCTTGTTCCGCCTCTTCACTCCGAGCCGGGCGCAGCCCGGCTTTACCCCCTTTACTGGGGAGAGAAATCCTGTCTCAAAAAAACGCGCCAGTATTTCCTCCCACGAGCCGAACTCCTTTCGGCTTGCTTCCGTTCCGAGGCTGTTTTTTTATTCGCCCTGCAAATACAGCTTCACGATTTCCAGGTATTCCTCTGGGTAGAAGCCGATCTCGCCTTGGAAGCGGGTGAGGGCGATCAGACCGCCGTCTATTTCTGGGATGGATGCCAGCATGGCGGCGTTGTCTTGCTTTAAGCCGCCGCCGTAGACCACATCAAGACCGTTGGTTTGTGCTTTGACAAAACAGGCGATTTTTGTGATGTACTCCTTGTCTGCCGGGGTTTTGCCGGGACCGATAGACCACACTGGCTCGTAGGCGATTACAACCTTTGTGGTATCTATCCCTGCCAGACCGACGGCAAGCTGACTGCCCAGTACCTCCTGCCAGTTTTCTTGCTCCTCGCTCTTTTCTCCAATGCAGTAAAGGACGTTCATACCACGGGCGACGGCACAGGCGATTTCTTGGTTTAGTACCTGGTTGACGACGGTTGCTGCTGCCTGATTGATCACACCCGCCTCTGCCAGAAGCCCCATTTTATCCATTCGTTCCTCACAGTGTCCAACCAAAACACTGTCACAGCCAAGGGCAGCCATAGCGGCGGCTGGGCGGTTTGTGGTAAACGCTCCAAAGTTCCCGCAAGCGGCGGTATCTTCCCGGTATACCGACTGGCAGCCGATTTTTAACGGACTGTCTGTTGCCCTCGCCGCAAGAGCCGCCGGCAAATGTGCTTCCGGAAAGTAGATGGTAAAATCTACTTTTTGTGAATCGTACTCTTTTAAAGCCGGCTGTGTTCCCTCTACAATCGACGACGCCCAGAAAGGAACTGCAGTCAGTCGGTTGACCCCTCCAAACTCTGCCGGAATGTCAAAGCGTTTGAGATTCAGATAAATATGTTTCATCTTAAATTCCTGCCTTTCTATATCGCTCTGCCATTTCCTCTAATGTTACCTGCTTTACCTGAGGCGCCATTCCGACGCTGCCAAAGCTTACAATCAAAGTTCCTACCACCTCTTTTACCCCTGCTTCCATACAGCGGCAAAGTTTTGCTACGTCCTCGTCCGGTATGGTTCCATACATTAAAGTCTCCATAATCGGTGTCAAAAACACCCGCGGATCAAAGGCTGTTTTATGTTGTTCTAACAGCTCATAAACCGCCCCGACAGAAGCGCTCTCACAAAGCGAAGGCTCTGCGGCAAACAATTCCTTTAAATTACGAGTAATTGCCAGACGGATATCCGTATCCACATTGATTTTATTGATACCGCAACGGGACACCTCTACCAACTGATGAAGCGGAATTCCAAAGGCATCTGCCAACTCGCCGCCCAATGCGCGGATTTCCTCTACGATATACTGCGGTACAGTGGAGGAACCATGGCTGACCAGATATCCCTCGATCCCTTCGTGACGCATACATTCTTTCACAGCAATCGCAATTTCCTTACGAATGACAGTATCTCTTCCCTTATTTGCCCCATGCTTTGTCCCATAGCTAATCGCCAGAGCATCGACCCCTGTTTTCCGAAAAAATTCTACTGCATCTAACGGATTCGTATAGGTACTGCCTACAGAAAACACCTGATCTTCTACGCCTGCTAAAACTCCCAGCTCTCCCTCTACCGTTACCCCTCTCTCATGCGCATACTTCACCACTTCTCTGGTCAATTCCACATTTTCTGCAAAGGGAAGTGAGCTGCCGTCAATCATGACACTGGTATAGCCACCCTCTATCGCCGCTTTACAGGACTCCAGATCTCTGCCATGATCCAGATGCAAAGCAATCGGAATTGGGCTGTCTGCTCCATATTGCCGTACGGCTGCCGCAATGTTTTTTGCCCCAGCCTGTTTATCCTCCAGCGTCGCGTTCATGAAATCTGCCCGTCCCCCCATAAAGCCATTTGCCAAATCTGCACCTTGTAAAATAGCCGGGCTGCGAAACATCTCGTGAACTCCAATTACCGCCTTCGCCTGACAGACCGCATTGACGTTAAACGCCCCTTGGGCATACGTTTTGCGATCTGCCGCTTCTAAAATCGCTTTCATTGGTACCAGCATCTTATTTCACTCCTCTTTTCAGTTCTACAAACATTTTGCTTAAACTTCCCCCAAGCAGAGGACGGCACCATTCTTCAAACTGTCTGGTTACGCCGTTTCCTGCTTCGTTGATAAATTCGTCCGGCATGGCGCGTTCATGCAGCATCACCTCGCTGATGTCTACTAAAAAAGGCTCGATTTGATAAGGGCTGGTGGAAATCCGGCGAAACGCAACCATTTTTCCACTCTCCCCACGCAAGACAGCCTGGCAGGCAAAGCGTCCTGCCAGTTCGGCTTCCTCCCTGTCTACAGGGCTTTGCAGAGAAATCGAAGCCCGTCCTAATAGCCCTGGCTTTTCTCCCCGCGCTTTATAACCAAGACGGCGGATGATTACGTTTGCCAGATGAGAGCTTACCTCTCCGAAATAAGTAGCGCGTCCACTCTGAAATATCGGCTCTACGACAGGTCTGCCTGCCGCGTCCTTTAAACCCTCGCTGACCACTACCACAATCCCGCTTTTGCTTTGAAGGAGCTGCCGTACATCCTCTACAAACCGATCTTCCTCAAAAGGACATTCCGGCAGGTAAATCAAATCCGGTCCCAGTCCGTCCTCGTCAGCCGCTAAGGCGCTGGCTGCCGTAATCCAGCCGGCGTTTCTTCCGGAAGCCTCTACCACTACCACATGAATCGCCAGCCCCTTCACATCCGCGCAGACCTCCTTGATGCTTTGCGCCATAAAACGAGCTGCGCTTCCAAAGCCAGGGCTGTGATCGGTGACAGCAATATCGTTGTCCATCGTCTTTGGAACCCCTATGATAAAGACCTCATTACCTTTGGCATGACAAGCCTGATACAACTTCCCGCAGGCATCCATCGTTCCGTTTCCACCATAAAACAGCACATAGCGAATTTGTTTTTCCTTCAGCACTTCTGCCATCTTTTCATAATCTGCAGGCTGTATCTGATCTCGCGATGTTCCGATTGCACTTCCTGGTGTCTGCGGCAGCAACGCCAACTGCTCCTCCGATAATCGTTCTAACTCCCACAGTTCGCCGCGCAGCAGCCCGCCGGTTCCGTTCCTGGCTGCATAGATATGACGCAGACAGCTATTTTTCTTCGCTTCCATAACTGCCCCGTACAAGGAAGCATTGAGTACCGCTGTCGGTCCGCCGCCATGTACCATTACTATATTTTCTTCCATGGTTCTATTCTCCCTTTTTCTCCGCTTTCCCTAACGCCTCAAACATCCATGATTTGTAAGCTTCCACGCCTGGCTGATCAAAAGGATTGACTCCCATCAGCTTACAGGAAAGATAGCAGGCAAATTCAAAGAAATAAAAGAGCCCTCCAAAATGATAAGCGTCTAACGCTCCCACCTCCAACGTCAGGCAGGGAAGCTTCTGGCTGTGAGCGGCTACGGTCGCCTGATAGGCTGCCTCATTGATTTTCTGGAAATCCTTTCCATCAAGATAATCGAAATAATCCGCCAGAGAATCCGGCTCTACGACCAGAGAAGCTTGCTGCTTTTGGATATGCAAAAAAGTTTCCAATAAGATCGGAGAACCGTCCTGAATAAATTGCCCGACTGCATGCAGTTCCTCTGAAAATTCCGCCGATACCGGCAGCAGCCCCTTGTTTTCCTTTCCCTCGCTTTCCGCAAAAAGCTGAATCCACCATTTGTAAAAATAGCGAAGCTGCGGCTCAAAACCAGCCAGCAATTCTACCCGGTAGCCCTTCCGGTAATAGAAATTCCGCAGACAGGCATATTGGTAGGCAATATGCTCCTCTTCCCTCTGCTTTTTGTCGCGAAGCTGTCTCTCCATCTCCCTTGCGCCTGCTGCCAGACGGTCAATATCCACCCCAGCGACTGCCATCGGCAACAACCCCACGTTGGAAAGAGCCGTATAACGTCCCCCAATGTTTTGCGGAAACTCCAAAAAACGATACCCGTTTTCCCGGCAAAGTCGCTCTAAGGAACTTCCCACTGTTCCGGTTGCCAAAATCCGCCCAGGCGCGTCCGCTCCATACGTACGATAAAGATATTGCCGCAGGATACGAAACGAAGCCCCTGGTTCCAGTGTTTCAAAATTTTTGGCAATGCAGTTTATATAGACGGATTTCCCTTCCAGGCGCTTTAGCATCTGTTTCAGGGCATATGGCGAAAGCGTATTACCGGCATAGATGATTTCCGGATTTTCTCCATCCTCCCGCAAAGCCTCAATCACCGATCGCGCCGCGTTGTTGGAACCGCCTACCCCAATCAAAACAAACACCTCTGCCTTGGCTCTGATTTCCTCCGCCAACGTCTTTATTTTCCGCAGCCGTTCTTCTCCTGCCCATTCCTCTACTGCAAGCCAGCCCTGATTGTCTGCATAACATGCCTCGCCTGCCTGCGCTTCCCTCAGCTTTTCCTTATTTTCCCGCAGCATTGCCTGCAGACTGGCATGATCCTCGCCGCTCAAATTATGTGTGACAAAACGTATCATTGCTTTCCTCTCTTCTTTTCTTTCTGCATACCATTATCAAACAGCGCATTTTACCTCTGTTTTACAGACATACGACCGCTTCCCCATCACCTTTAACGGCTGCCCGGTCAGGGTAACGGCAGTCCGTAGCGGCAGTTCTTCCGAGGATGTGCCGACCATCAGCTCCAAACGTCCCGGCTCTACGACAAATTCCATTTCTTCGTTGTAAAAGCCAAGCTGCGCCAAATCCAAATGGAAGATAACCTCCTTTGTCTCTCCCGCCTGCAAAGACACCCTTTTAAAACCTGCAAGCTGTTTATTCGGTCTGGAAACATGGGCATCGCAAAAGGCAGTATAAAGCTGAACCACCTCGTCTCCTTCCCTTGTTCCGGTGTTGGAAACCTGACAACGGATACATA
>CAJUFW010000047.1:1115-10703 GCA_910585655.1 uncultured Lachnospiraceae bacterium | reverse complement strand
TCCCTACACGACGCTCTTCCGATCTACAATCCTGACAGGGCAAAGCTGGTATAACTTAAACCATAACCAAACGGATAAAGCGGCGTCCATGCCCCATCGGTATACCCACCTGAAAAAACCACCTCGTTTGTCCCTTCTGCTCCGACCGAATAGCCGGAACCGATTTTATGGTTATAAAAAATCGGAATCTGCCCGGCAGACCTTGGCACCGTTACGGTCAATTTTCCGCCCGGATTCGTCGTTCCGTCCAAAACATCTGCCACCACCTCTCCGGCAAACGGTCCCGGCATCCATGCCTGTAGGATAGCGGCGGCATGTTCCTTTGCCCAATTTACGGCAAAAATCCCAGGTCCGTAAAGAACTACGACAATCGGCTTCCCTGCCGCGGCAACCGCCTCTAAAAGCTCCTGCTGCACCCCCGGCAAATCCAGACCGGAACGGTCCTTTCCTTCTCCTCCGGTCGTTCCTACCCAACCGCAGTTTCCGCCAAGCGCCATTACTACAACGTCGCTCTCCTTTGCTACCCGTACCGCCTCGGCAAAGCCATCCTTTTGCAAATCTGTAATCTCACAGCCTGGCGCATACGCCACCTGGTAACGCTCCTCTAACACTTCCTTTAAGCTTCTGGCATGATACTCCCGCAAAATCCCGTTCATATCCTTTAGTTTTTGCAGCCCGTTTTCCTCCATCTGCTCAAATACACTCTCAAACGGTCCCTTTGGCTTTTTTTCCTCCCGCTCTGCCTTTTCCTGCTCATCCATAATACCATGGAAGCTTGCCTCTCCTTTGTTTTTCCTCTGCGAATCAAGCATTTCTATATAAGCCGGATAGGTATAACCGCTGACCGGATAACGGAGGCTGTCCGCATGAGGTCCAATCACCGCCAGCTTCTTCTTTCCAGCCAACGGCAGTATTCCGTCATTTTTCAATAAAACCAACGACTTTGCAGCAATCTTCTTGCTCAACGCCTCTTTCTGCGAATTCCGCATCGCACCTTCCAGTTTTTGGATATCCGCATATGAATTTTCAAAAAGACCGCGTTTGAATTTTATCGTCAAAATCCTCCGTACCGATTCATCAAGCAGCTCCTCCGGCAATTCCTTGCTCCTTACATAATCCGGCAGACGGCGGAACGCTCCGCCTACAGGAATTTCGGTATCACAGCCGCCCTTTTTCGCCAGTAACCCGGCTTCCTCATAGGTTTTTGCCACTTTATAATATTGAAACAGCTTCCAGACCGCCCCGCCGTCCGAAGTCAGCATCCCTTCAAAGCCCATCGTCTCCCTCAGCAGCTTTCTGGCAATATGGGAATTCGTAATCACCGGCATTCCGTCAATCTCCGCATAATTTGCCATCATGGCATCAAGCCCTGCTACCTTATCCGCCGCCTCAAACGGAGTTGCAAATACCTCGTACAGCTCCCGGTCATTCAAACGGGTCGTCGCCAGGTTCAGTCCCGCCTGCGTCTCTGCATAGCCTAAAAAATGCTTGGCAATACAGCTTACTCCCTGTCCCTGCATCCCCCGTACATACCCAATGCCCATCTGGCTGTTTAAGTAATGATCCTCGCCGTAGGTTTCATACGTCCGTCCCCACCTTGGATCTCTGGAAACATCAACTACCGGGCTCATAGCCGAAGTAATGCCGACTGCTCTTGATTCCTGTCCAATCACCTCACTCATCTGTTCCGCCAGCTCCGGCTCCCAAGTAGCACCGACATTGATCTGCGCCGGAAACAGCGTCCCTCCTGCTCCCGGATAGCCGCAGAGATTCTCCGATTGGAGCGCTACCGGAATGCCAAGCCTGGTTTCGTTGACAAAAAAATCTTGCAGCTCATTGGTGATGTTGGCAATTTGCACCGGATCGACAAGTCCCACCAGAGAATATTGGGTAATCCGCCCATGTCCGTTTGGAAACTGCTCTCTAAGCTTTTCCCGGCTGACCTTCCCGTTCTCTAAAAAGGAAGCCGCTAAATCTCCGCAAAGCTGCGCCGCTTTTTCCTCTAGCGTCATCCTGGAAAGCAAATCCTCCACCCGCGCCTCTACCGGCTGCGCGGCGTCCCGATACAACACATACTCCTCCTTGCGGCTGCTTTCGTTTTTTTCTTCTTTTCCCATCTTTTCCTTTCTCCTTTCTACACTCTTCGTTCTCCGTTCTCTGATTCTTCCTTTGTTTTCTATTTATTAAAACTTTTAATAAATTAACCATAACACACTTTTCCGGATTATGCAAGACTTTTTATTTTTCTAAAAACAACCGGCGGAGCAAAAAATAGGCAGCGCCCTTTGCTCCGCTGAAATGGTCAAACGGCTTAAACACAATCCTGACTTCCTCTTCATTTAAACCAAAAAACTTCTCCCTTGCCGATGTCTCCAGACGCCTTTGGTTTTCCACATTCCGCATCAGATACCCGTCCACTACCACATAACCCGGATTGACCAGATTGACCACGTTAGCCAGGGCAATCCCCAAGTATTCTATTTTTTCCTCTAAAACAGCCTGAATATCCGTATCTCCCTGCTCCTGCGCCGCCAGCACCTGCTTCATCTCCAACACCGAACCTTGTTTCAGTTTTTTTAATAACGGCGCTTTTCCTTCTTCTAATAAACGCTGACATTCTTCTAAAATCGCCTTTTCCCCTGCCAGATCATCCAGACAGGCTTTCTTTTTTTCCATCTGAATCATCGTATGCCCAATCTCTCCCGCACCAAAGCTATAGCCGGACAGCACGTTATCTTTTATCGTCAAAGGGCAAGCCAAACCTCTGGAAATATAAAAATAGGCAAACGAATCCGGCTGACTGCCCCGCTGCTCCATCCCGTAGCCGACTGCCCGAAGTCTTACGTTATTGTCTATCAGCACAGGCAGATCGATTCTTTTCGCCAAATCTGCCGCCAGGTGCCTTCCGTTCCAGTCTGCTTCCCGGTGGCTTCGTATGATACCGTTTTCACATTCGATAAATCCCGGAAGCCCAACGCCTACTCCCAGCAGCTTTTCACCTATTTTCTGTCCGCTTTTCTCTATCAAATCCTTTATCTGCGCCGCCAGTTTTTTTATCATCATATGGTAGTCCGCAGTACCTGCTTCCTCCTCCGAAGAAGTGATTACTTCTCCCCGCAGATTCATACAAACCGCCCGTGTCGCATATGGTCCTAACTCGACGCCGACGGCAAACGCTGCCCCTGGTGTAAACCCGATGGCAGTCGGTTTTCGTCCGACGCCGGCTGCTGCCTGCTCCTGAGGAAATGGAATTTCCTGTAAAATTCCTTCTGCCATCATCTCGTTGACGCTGGTCGTAATCGTCGGCAGCGTGAGTCCTAATTCCTTTGCCACTGCCGTCCGGGTGACAGGCTCCCATTGATAGATCGTATTCTTGATCCACACCCGGTTTCTTCGTCTGGTTTCCAAGAGACTGCTGCCTTTTTTTTCGTTCATTATCTCGTCTTCCCTCCCTGATACACAGAACACGTTATACTTGTTTTATCTTATCATGCCCCTGCCCGTTTATCAACTAAAATCCGCTCTTTTCATGAAACCAAACATTGCTATTCCTCTCTGTCTATGCTATGATGGTCTTATATCAGGCAGGGTATGATTCTTACCCAACATACACCTTCGCCCCATTCTATTAGGAATCGGCTATCACAGCCGCCGCTTCCTGTAAAATCAGAAAAAGGAGTTTTCACTATGAATCCAAAACCACAAAAGAAACCACACCGTGCCTGGCTGATCTTAGTAGCCTGTATCCTCTTTCAAGGGGCAACCACAGGCATCATGTTCAACTGCCTGGGACTCTTTTATGCCTCTATCTGCAAGGATCTGGGCTTTAGTATGGGCAGTATGTCTCTCTACAACACGATCCGCCAATTAGCTACCGCTGCCACTCTCCCCTACATGATTCTGCTGCTGAAAAAACGAAAGATGCACCGTACTCTTCTGGTTATGACCTTGATTTGTACGCTCTGCTTTGGTATGATGGGTATTTTTCATCATCTTTATGAGTTTTACATCAGTGGCGTTATCGTCGGTGTGGCAGGAAGCATCGTCTTTGCCGTCCCTGTCACTATCGTTATCAACAACTGGTTTCAGAAAAAGAAATCCCTTGCTATGGGAATCGCTTTCTCTGCCTCCGGCGTAGCAGGTACTTTGATGAATCCGATATGCTCCTGGATCATCCTGCAGACCGGGTGGCGTACTGCTGCCTGGATTATGGCAGGTCTAAGCCTTTTGCTCACGGTTCCTTCTATCTTATTTGTCATCCGCCGGAACCCGGAGGAAGCAGGCTGCAGTCCATATGGAGCAGAGGAATTTGCCCGGCTGGCAGCAGAACGCACCTCTTCTGCACAGACTTCCACAACCTCCGGCGCTAAGTTACAGGCTGCCTCTACGGACAGCATACAGCCATCCAGACAATCGCATCCTGTTCTGCTGCTTGTCTGCTGTATGATCATTACCGCAGTCGCCTACTGGGTCTCCCAATACAACAGCCATCTCGTTACCTTTGGTCAGTCTACCGGTATGACATTGATGGCAGCTTCCACTGTCGCTTCCTTTGCCATGACTGGAAATGTCCTTTCTAAAATCCTGTTGGGAATGGTTGCAGAAAAATGGGGCTATAAGCTGTCTCTTTATGCCGGGCTGTTTTTCTCTGCTCTTGGCTTTGCCATCTTCCTGCTGTTTGGGCAGTTCGAGATAGGGCTTTATATCGGCGGACTCTTCTTTGGTACTACGATGGCTCTGGCAACGGTAGTTCCGTCCCTGATTGCTGCCCATTTATATGAAAACGACGGCTATGAGGAGCATTACAGCAAAATGATGACCGCCGGATACGTCGCCTCTGCGGTTGGCTTTTCAGCAATCGGCTTTTCTTATGACTTTTTCGGCAGCTATTTCCCAAGCATCGGCTTCTCGCTCGTTCTCTGCCTGCTGGCTGGAATAGCCGGATACTTGATTGTCCGGGAGGACAGAGCGTCTTCGGCTGTCTGAACCCAGACCTTATAAAACCAATTTCATAAAACAAAAGGAGGGCTTTTATGTTTCCATTTCATTATCATACCCCTACCGAAATCGTCTTCGGCAAAGATGCGGAACTTCAAGTAGGGGAATTCGTACAAAAAACACATTGCCACAAGCTTCTGCTTCATTACGGTGGTGGAAGCGTCATCCGTTCCGGGCTGCTTGACCGAATCAAGGCAGCCTTAGAGGAAAAAAACATCGCTTATGTGGAGTTAGGCGGAGTGGTTCCGAACCCGCGCCTTTCTCTGGTTTATCAGGGCATCGAGCTTTGCAGGCAGGAGCAGGTGGACTTCATCCTGGCAGTCGGCGGTGGAAGTGTTATTGATTCTTCCAAGGCAATCGCCTATGGACTGACCAACGAAGGCGACGTCTGGGATTTCTACGAACATATCCGCCAGGCACATGCGTGTCTGCCAATCGGCGTTGTACTGACGATTGCCGCCGCGGGAAGTGAAATGAGCGACAGCAGCGTCATCACCAAAGACGATGGTATGGTAAAGCGCGGCTACAACAGCGATCTCTGCCGCCCTGTTTTTGCCCTGATGAACCCGGAACTGACGATGACGCTGCCAGATTACCAAACAGCCTGCGGCTGTACAGACATTTTAATGCACACGATGGAACGCTATTTTACCAGCGGCGGAAATATGGAACTGACGGATGCTTTAGCGGAAGGGCTGATGCGTACCGTCATGAAAAATGCGCAGATTTTACGGAAAGATCCTAACAATTACGACGCCAGGGCTGAAATCATGTGGGCTAGCAGTCTCTCCCACAACGGCTTAACCGGCTGCGGCAACAGCGGCGGGGATTTTGCCACTCACGGGCTCGAACACGAGTTGGGCGGGATGTTTGACGTAGCACACGGAGCCGGGCTGGCTGCTATTTGGGGAAGCTGGGCCAGATATGTCTGGAAGGACTGCGCCCCACGTTTTTACCGCTTTGCCAAAATGGTAATGCAGGTTCCCGCGCCAGATATTGATTTTCATGGAGCCGATTATAACCCGGAGCTTGTAGAGGAAATCGTGTTAAAGGGTATTACAGCAATGGAAGATTTTTACCGAAGCATTCATATGCCGACTAATTTAAGGGAACTGGGTGTTGAACCGACCGAGGAACAACTCCAGACCATGGCACATATGTGCAGCCTGGCGGCAGGCGGCGTAAAAGGATCTGCGAAAAAGCTCTATGAGGAAGATATGCTTCAGATTTATCGAATGGCTTTGTAACGTTCCGCTTCATTATCTATAAAGGCTGCTTTTATTTTACACAAAAAATCCAAGCAGCCTTTTTCTTTTTCCTTGGTTAATTCAATTTTTTTCTATATATTTTCTATATTTCTTAATTATTATAAGTTTATTCTATTTTATTATATTTTCTGTAAATTCCAAAAAAATTTATTATTAAAAAATGATTTTTTCTGACACATTTTCCGTTTTCGAGAGTTATATAGGTAACGGTAAGATTACAAAATAACTTACCGACATAATCCATACTACATTTATGACAACATTGAGAGCAAAATAACTCCATCTTTTTCCAAATAACAGGCAGCCATGAAAGGATGGAACCGACAGAACGTTCCAAAGAAAAACTTACGGTAAACCCGTACCAAAAGGAGAATATTATGAAAAACCAGAAAGTAAGCGCAGTTGTTGTAACCATTGTATTACTCATTGCTTTGATGATCCTCTCAAAGCATCCCTTTGATATTGGTATCTTGTTTGGCGGCGCCTATTTGCTCCGTTGGCAGGCTGGCGGTATCGTATTCCAGAATCGCTTCCGAAAACTGGCAGCGATACTTGCACTTTGGGGAATGGGAGTCATCTTCTATTCGTATGTCTGTCCGGCTTGGGTGCTTTATCCGTTTTTATTATTGGTTAATATAACGATATTCTTTTTTGCTCCCGCTACCAATACGATGACGGTGGAAGAAGCGCTATGGAGAGAAGAAAAGAATAAAAGAATTGGCAAAAGCGGAAGCCGCTATGACAGGGAAATGGAAAACACCATGAAACGATTGGAAGAAAGCCTAGAAACCAGGCGTCAAAAGAAAAACCGAGCCGTTTTTATCACTGGTATCTTGTCGCTTTTTACTATCGTTATGCGCGAACTACCAGTCTCTACTTTGCTGTTTATTGCCCTCCTGGCTGAAATGGTATCCATTTTAAGCGCCATCTGGGAATCCCTTCAACAAGACTGGGAGCCATAGGAACATACCAAACGAGCCGAATCCAATCGGCTAATCTGAAATAAAACAATTCCCTGCTTTGGTTTTTGCTGCCTGTAGCCGAAGTGGGGATAGTTTTTTGTTATCCGAGGATGGGGGTTCCTCGCCAGTCTGTTATACTCCCAAGTTTGATACTTGTGAAAGTAAAAAGTGGCTACAACCTCAGTAATTATAAGGTCTGTAGCCATTTTCCAAAAGGCTTGATTTCAACTTTTGATTTGAAATGTGCCAAGGCACATCAAATTATGGTATATGGAAGAAAACTTTCCACTGCCTGACTTGGCAGATTCAACAATCTGGCTGCTTCTTCCGGTCTCAGACCATAAAAATAAAGAAGCAGCAAAAAATCCTGATAAATCGGTTCTAATTCTGATAATGCTTTCCATATTTGACGGGAATAAACGGAAGTAGAATCAAGAGTAAAAGCTGTTGAAAAAACAGAAGATTCAGAAAATGAGTTCTCTCTACCAAGACCAGTTCCTTTTTGCATATCCAACGCCGTATACTTGACCACCAACAACAGAAATTCCTTTGTTTTCGCATGATTTCTTTTGGAAAGAATATCAAGATGGGGAAGAGCATTGGAGAAAGCGTTGTATACTGCGGTCTCCGCTAAAGACTCACTGCCTAAGATAGAATAGGCATGTTGAAACATGATATCACGATAAGTACGGACAAGATACTTGAATTTGGATTTTTTTAACAATCTTTTAATCAAATAAAGCAATAGTCTCATGATGAAAGTTCCTTTTCTTTGGTATTTATAGTAAAGAGAATACTATTAGGGATATCATACAACATTTTGAGTGGGGTTGCAAGAGGAAAATGGGAAAAATTTTTATCGAACAATCTTATAACTTTCAAGCATTTTATCAGCTTTCAAATGGAGCCAGATACAGCGCTTTCAAAAGGGCTATACCACTGGGGAATATGCTCCTCTGGAGGTTCCGTTTTGGGTAGGTGGAATTGAATGACTCAATCGCATTGGTTGTGTATATCACCTTCCTGACGCTTACAGAAAACTTGAAGAGCGGGGAGATGGTATCTCAGTTGTCCCTCCAGCGTCTCATGGAATTTGGATATTTCCCGACCTATTTTTCTGTCACCTAGTCTAATGCTGCCAAGACTTTCCTTTCATCAGCGACCTGATAAATCTCAAGTCCGTGATAAATGCCTTCCTGTCCTTATCCGGAACATATTTCAAGGTGTTTCTTACCCGATGGACAATATATCTCTGGTATTCTGTCTTGGGAAATGCCATAGTAATCGCCCCCCCCCTTGATGCCCGCAAGCCCATCCGTACAAATGACCAGAATATCCTTTATGCCACATTTTTTTAACTTATTCTATGCAGAAAGCCAGTACTTTGATCTTTCATTCTCTCCAATGCTGATTATAAGGACTTCCTTCTTGCCACCTGCGTTAATTCTAAGGATTACATATGCTGCAAGTTTCCGGATCCCCCCCCCATTGTTATGAACGAAGTAATATATAGTATCAATGTATAGGATTAGATAAACTTCACCAAGGAGGCACTTCTGCCAGTCTTCCATCTGTGGAAAAGTCTTATCTGTGACATCTGATATAAATCCCTCTGATGTTTCGAAACCATAAATGTCCTCAATTGTTTCCAAGATCTGCTGGGTTGTCATTTCCTTTACATACATAGAGATGCTCTTTTGGTCAATATCTCGAATATCCTTTTGTCGTTTTTTTACCATCTAATGGTCTAAGGTTGATTTTTTGTCCTGCGGTACATCGTTCTTCATAGAGCCATAGCTGCTGTTTACATATTTTCGTTTGTAACCGTTCTGGTAGTCATCATTACCAGAACTCTCTGATTTTCTACAGCCAGGATGGTCATCTATTTCGACTTCTATTGTTTCCTTAATGGTGCCGTCGAGTAGAATCCTTTAGGGCATCCTGAATATCCTCAACTGTCTGGCTATCATAGTTCTCTAAGAACTATGGAGGATGCTCTGTTACTTATATCCTGTGTACTGGTTTCTTTTCTCTTGCCATAATAAAAGACCTCTTTATGATAATTTATTTTATCATAGAAGAGCTTTCAAAACACTATCTACAGAAAAAACACGGGCGTGCGGACAAAAAACCAGATTTCCATGGGCTCCGAAAGGAGCTGGATTACTATGTATTCTCAGAACAAAAGCTATATCGCATTACAGGTTTATCACCCGTGCGGTTCTGTAACTAACACCATGCACATGCTGGGCTATCTAACCAGAAGGCTACTCTATACATAGATTGAAAACGAGGGTGTCCAAAAGACGCCGCGAAAGGTATTGGATAACACCAATACCACAATACATTCTCGTAACCCT
>CAJUFW010000047.1:0-1105 GCA_910585655.1 uncultured Lachnospiraceae bacterium | reverse complement strand
AGTCAAAATGGATGCGAGCCGCCGTTGCTTTGAGCTTGGAGAAAGTATAAAATATGTGTCAGAGGAGATTGTCTACAACCAGGCAAGCATCTATGCCTGGTGGAAAAAAATATCTCCAGGAAGGCACGTAGGATTCCCCTAATGCTGAAATACAGCATCCGCTTGCCTGAATGAATGAGATGCAGATGGAAATAGACATATTAAAGGAAACATCAATGTACTAAAAAAGACCATGGCATTAACACGGAAACCCTCAAAAACAAGGAAAAGGCAGCGATTGTTGATGCCTTGAAAGGGAAATATCCACTACCATTTCTGCTAAAATGGCTTAAACTGCCAAAAAACAGTTATTATTATCAGGAAACTGTCCTCAAAAAGCAGGACAAGTATTCCAACATACCTAAAAAGATCTCCGCTCTTTTCCATGAAAACAACGGGCGTTATGGGTATCGCAGGATACACGCTCTGATCAGCCGCGAGGAAGCCATCATCTCCGAGAAAGTGGTGCGCAGGATCATGGCAGAAGCTGGGCTTGTGGTCAGGGTCAAGAGCAGGCGAAAAAACTGAATGAGAAATGTCTTACCGACATCACGGAATTCACCATCCCTACCGGAAAGGTCTATCTTTCCCCAATTGTGGATTGTTTTGATGGGATGCTGCCATACTGGACGGTCAACATGACGCCGGATGCTGCTCTGATAATTCCGCCTGCGAAGGGCTGTTTGGTCATCTGAAAAATGAGATGTTTTACAACCGGGGCTGGACAAAAGTAAACGTCCAAAAATTCATTGACATACTGAATAAATATCTGACATGGTATAACGAAAAGCGGATAAAGATATCTCTTAGAAACATGAGCCCGTTGGAGTACAGGAGGGACCTTGAACTAGCTGTTTAGCCAGTTCAAGAAAATGTCCGCACCTCCGATTCCAAACTAAGAATAAACTTGAAATAATTCTTGACAGATAGTACATGCCCTATTATAAGAAAGATAGACAGATTACGCAAACCGCCTGCCTTTTTCATTTGCCTATCATAAAAGAACTATATTTATAAACTTTTTTCATAGTCTCTAATTTACTGATGATTCGGATTTAATTATTGT
>CAJUFW010000046.1:9542-19940 GCA_910585655.1 uncultured Lachnospiraceae bacterium | reverse complement strand
TATCAGGATTTATTACTATTCTGCACATTCATTGTTGCCCTTATTAGTCTGCTTTATCAGATTCTTAAGGACAAAAGAAAATAGCCGCCAACTACCACAAATAGTTGACGGCTTACCCCTTTCGGAGGGTTTTAGTCGTTTATGAAATGGGGTAGAGCCACTTCTATGGCTTTCCCTTTTCTATATTTACTATAACATATCCAGCCATAAGAAGCAAGAAATTTTTGCTCTTATTCTTCCTAGTCAGGTATATTTTTTTAATAAATTCCTTTATGGCTTAAATATATGAAACAGTAAATGTAAATCATGCGTCTTTTTTTCGCCCAAAAGGAGGAGCATGAGTCATAAAATGATATATCATTTTATTAAACTTTTCCTACTGAAACGTCACATCCTCTTCCCGGCGTTCCGTTTTAATCACAATATACGGCCAGCTTTCTGTCTCTGTCACCTTTTCCCCCTTTGCCGGACCAATCAACGTGGTATCCAGGCAAATCCCGTTTTCCGTCAGGTATAAGGCTTCTACTCCGATACTATAGCCGGTCGTCTTTTGCGTCCCATAACCTACCGCCAGGTATAGTCCGTCCTGAGCCAAAAACGTCAGCGTCATCGGGTTCTGCTTTTTCTCTTCCAGAACGCTTTGAAACTCTTTTGGGATATCCTGGTCGGCTACTATCGTAAAATCCAAATCTGCCGTCTTTTCGGTTGCCTCCTTTTTCAGACTGCATCCCGACAGCAGACCGATCGCTGCCACAGACAGCAGACAGAGCAACAGTATTCTTCTCATATCCTCTCCTAATCCTCTGTTTTTACCAATGTATGAAGAAATCGGTTCAGATATTCCTGCGGAACTGTTACTCCTTTGTCAGGTTCGGGAAACTGTAAACCGCGTTATCGCTGTCTTTTTCTACTTCAATTGTATAAGTTTTACTGATATAACCGTCCCGGCGCAGAGTAATCTGATGCTCCCCTGTCACCTTGTCCATCTGCACGGGCGCCACTCCTACATAGGTGCCGTCAAAGTAAACAGAAGCTCCCTCAGGCTTTTGTACCATGATATACAAACCTGGCATTACTTCCCCTTTATTGGCGCCAGAATCGTCTCCGGACACATCATTTGAGCTATCGGAATCATCTGGGTCATCTACCTCGTCAGAAGTATCCTCATCGCCAATCTCAATGATATCATCCTCATTTTCCCAATCATCATCCAGTTCGTCTTCATCTGGGTTCTCATCCTCTCTGTCGTCTGATGGATTAAAGTCTGAACCGGTTCCGCCGCCCGAATTATCATTGCCTTCGGAGCCGGATCCATCTGGGTTCAAATCAGATAAGGAACCATCTGAGGTATTGGTCGAGCTGTCAGCCAAATCAATACGAATGGTCTGTGTCGGCATAGAAACCGAAAGCAGACGGGAGCAAGTCTCATAGCCCTCGCATCGTACTTCCAAAATATAATCTCCATAGCCTAGTTCCACAGGTTCTTTTGTCTCTACTAATTTATTGTCCAAATACAGCTCAGCATTTTTCGGGTTTAAAACAAATGTCACCTGACCGCTTTTGCCTACTTCGTTCCGGTATTCATTCAAATCCACGACAACCGTTTCACCGCGGGTAATCGTAATATATTTATTGACTTCCAGCTTGCCGGTCTTCATAAACAGCTTGTAGCTGCCTTCCCGCAGCACATACGCCATATCTTCTTTGATCTGGTCAAATACTTCGTATCCTACTTCAATAGAGCCGCCTACAAAGTCCTCGTAATGGGCAAATTCCAACATCCCATGCCCGACTGTTACCTCCAGGGAATAGATTTTCCCATCCACTCCGCGAGCCGTCAGTACATCTTTTTCCGAAAGATCCAGCAAATCCACAAGTTCGTTTTGATTGACTATGGTAATCTGGTCGTCATATTGATAATTCTGATCACCAATCGACATCGAATAATTCGCCTTGTCTATCTCCAAATTGATAATCCCTTTGTATACCCAGCTTTCGTCATCCTCTCGGATATAAGTAAGGCGATCGCTTCCTTCTTTGCAAATCGTCTGTACGATCATCCCTGGGGAAAGCTGGAGCATGGTAGCCCTGCTCCCATACCGCGTCAACACTTCCGTCGCCCCGTTATAGGAAAACTCTACCTCTTCCATCTTCCCTATCTGATACACCGTTACCGTTTTTTGTTCTCCGTCCACCTTACGCAACACACCCAGTACCGGATCGCCCTTAGGAGTTATTTCCGATCCGTTTCCTTCTGTTTTTCCAGGTTTTTGCTCTGCACCCGTCCCGCCTGGCTTTGGTACAGGGGACGGCTTCTTGCTCTTTGCCACGCCTGCCGCATGAATCCCTGTCGCGACTGCCGCGACTGTCATCAGCACCAAAAGCATCACCGGAAACCATTTCCCCAGTCCCTTTTTTTTCTTCATCCTATCGCTCCTTCGTATCTTCCTACCCTTGCTTATTTCCTATCTCTCCGGATATTATAGCGTATACCCCCTCCTTTGACAAGCTTATATCCTAAGAAATCGCAGTAAATTTTTAGTAATTTAAGAAAAAATCCGATACCTTCCCTGGCTTAAAAACTGTTCCCGTTTCTCTTCCTGTCCTAAAAACTCCTCCAGCTTCACCAGGTTTCTGCCTGGAATACGCGATTTTTTCCCGTTGTAATAAGAGTTGGCAATTTTCCAAAATTTGTCTGGAAACCATAAAAGGGCGTATAAAATCTGTCGTTCCTCTCGTGCCAAAGAGCGCGCTTCCTGATAGCCCTCCATAACCCATTCTCCTGCTTCCAGATTCCAGTCATTTTTCTCCAAAGTCTTACGTAGCAGGTAATAAAGATCCAATAACTGCAATCCCAGCCAGCTTTTGTCATACTGTACTACTGCCGCGCCGTTTTTTTGCAGTATCAAGTTATGGTATGTATAGCTTCCATGCGCAAAATCTCCTTCTCTCTCTGCCTGTGCTTCAAGCTGACCCGGATTTTGACGGGATAGAAATTCCGCCGCTTCCTCTCCCTGCAAATACAAAGCATCCGCGCATTGCAGATAACGGGTTTCAAACGGATTCCGATCCCGTTTGTTCCGTATGTAGGTCTTGATTCGCTGCAGTTCCCGCAGATGCCTTCTTTGCAGCTCCTCCATATGAGAGTCCCGTGGCTTTACCTCAAAGGGCAGATCCGATCGCAGTCCTTTCATCGCAGTATGAAGCTCAGCCAGTCTCCCGGCAGCCAGACGGACGTCCTTTTGCTCCCGCAGACTGCACTCCTCCCCTATAAACCACCGTTTTACAACATGCGCCTCTCCCATTACGTCATAACTTAAAAACTCTCCCTCTCGGTTTGCCAAATAACGATCTACCAACGGAAAACCACGCTCCTCCAGGCAGCCTTGTATCGCCGCCTCATAGCCGGCTCTTGTTTCCGTTCCATGATAGCTTTTATAAAGATAAGTTCCCTGCCTTGTCTCCAGTAAATAGGCTCCCCTTACCCGATAAGCACGCAATATTTCCAACTCATAGCCTCGTAGTACATCCTCGACTCGTTCCTCCAACGCAATCCCTCCCACAGTCTTGTTACATTCCTACAGCAAAGGCAGGCTGCATAAGCGATACTGCTTTACATCTTATGTAGCCTGCCCAAACAACATGACAAAATTCTGCGGGATTTTTATTCTTTTCCAGCCTTTTTATTCCTCACCTTCTCCGGTCTTCCACGCTTCCCTTGCGTAAGAAAGCAGCCACTCCCGTTCATTCCGGCTTGGCTCCTCTAATACCTGCTCTAACAGCGCTGTCAGAATATGACCAAGCTGCTTGCCCTGCGGGATTCCAAGCTCCATCAAATCATAGCCTTTCACTGCCAAGTCCTTGATGGTCAGCGCATCCCCCGCTTCCAATACTCTTTGATAAAGTTCTCTGGCAGACTTTAAAGTCTGGTATTTTCCCTCTGACAGCTCCGGATTCTGTGCAGCAATGTCCGCTTCGTTTACCTGAAACAGCAACGGCACCAGATCTTCCCCTACCCGGTGCATCATACGGCGCATCCCATGTTCTGTCAGTCGGAACGCATCATCATGAAAACGGATCAGTTTTGTCACCATTTCACAAGTATAGTTGTCGAATCTTAACCGATGTAATAGTTCCCACGCCATTTCGGCGCCAACCTCGGCATGCCCGTAAAAATGATCCACCCCATGTTCATCACTTACCCGCGTACGGGTTTTACCTACGTCATGCAGCAGCATCGCCCACTTTAAAACAATGGCATCCTGCTTTTGCCGCTTTGGAACAAGTTCCCCGGAATGCGGATATTCCGGCAGACGTACCTTCTCCATCGCATGAATGCAATGCTCTCCTACTGAAAAACAATGGTGCGGATTGTTCTGCGGTGTTTTCATCATCGCATTTAGTTCCGGCAATACCACCGCCGTCACTCCATCTTCCCAAGCTTCACGAATCCTTGTACAACTTTTCCCCAACAGCAGCAACGTCAGTTCTTTTTGAATCCGTTCTGCGCTGATTTTTTCCAATGTCTTTGCCAGCTTTCGGATCGCCTGGCGGGTATGTTCTTCAATCTCAAAATCAAGCTGGGAAGCAAAACGCAACGCGCGTAAAATCCGCAAAGCATCTTCCCCAAACCGCTCTTCGGCGCAGCCTACACAGCGGATTCGCTTTTCCTTCAAATCCGTAAGCCCGTCGTATAAATCCACCAACCCACGCTCCGGATGATACGCCATTGCATTGATCGTAAAATCCCGTCGGCGCAAATCCTCCGCCAGAGAGGCGGTAAATGCGACCTCTTTCGGATGCCTGCCATCCTCATATTCGCCGTCCAGGCGATAGGTTGTTACCTCAAACGGCTCCCCACCAATCAAAACAGTCACTGTCCCGTGCTGAATTCCGGTATCTATCGTCGTACGAAAACTTCCTTTTATCTCCTCCGGCTTTGCCGACGTCGTAATATCCCAGTCTCCCGGCGTCCTGCCCAAAATAGCATCCCGGACGCAACCGCCTACCACATAGGCTTCAAAGCCCTGTTCTTCCAGGCAGCGCAAAACTACCTCTGCATTTTTTGGAATTGTAATCTGCATCTATACCACCTCCCGGATTTGTACCTGTTCTCCTTATCATATCATAGTTAGATACAGATTTCAACGAAAAGGAAGGGAGCTTAACCCCCTTCCTTTTCGTCTGCTTTTTATTCATAAAAGAAATGTAGTGTTTTTAATACAGTTGTTCCTTTTTGTGCAGTTATCTTTACCTTGCCTTCCTCTGACGCCGGAAGCTTTACTTCTGTCTTTTTCCAAGCCAATTCTTCCTCTGTAAAGGCACAAGCGCATTCCTCTAAAACCCCGGAAGCCTTTTCGTCCAAAACCTCTATCTTTACCATGCTTTCCCCTTTCTTTGCTGCTCCTTCCAGGGAAAGGCTGCAGGTCTGTGTCAACTCTCGGACGGTATAGACGGCAAATTCGCCTTCTGCCAATTCTATTGCCAGCACCTTTAGCGGATCCAGCGGCTTTGGCGTATTTGGATCCGGATACATATCAAAGCCTGGACGCGGTTCCTCACAGCCAGGTGCAATCACCAGTTTTGTACGGTCAGAAAGACGGTAGCCCAATACATTTCCATGCTCCCAGGTTCCGCAATACGTAACGCCATCTCCGGATCTGCCGTCTCCCAGAGAATTATCATAGCCGACTGCCGGAAGCTTTAACTCCGGGCTACAACGCGTCACACGAATGTCGTCCTTATTATGGACACAGTTTTCATATTTGATATTTTCTAACAGCTCGTCAAAAATCGCCTGGCTCTTTTCATAGCCTGGTTTCGGACCGCCGGAAGCATAGGAGCGTACCAGTTCCCAGTCCTTTGGCAGATAATAGCCGACCGCCCGTGTCTGTCCCGGTCGCTCCATTGCTGTTTTCCAGCACCAGAGATTGTAGCCGATTCCATAATCCGCTGCAATTTTAAAGAACACAGCATTTGCCTCCGGATAACTGCCGCCCTCGCCAATCCATACAGGCACGTTGAGGTCAATTCCTTTTAAAATATACCAGGCGATTTCCTGTTTCTCCGGGGAAGCCCCATAAATATGGATGTGAATACACCAATTATGGCACTCCGGATCGTAATCATGATCAAAAATCTCATTGGAACGGGAAAACTTTGGTCCCTCTAACGTAAACAAATGGTTTTTGTCATGCTTGCGGATTACTTTAATTGCCGCATCATAAAATTCGGCAAGTTTTGCTACATAAGCCTGATGATTTGGCAAGCTGACCGGCTCGTTCAGCAAATCATAGCCACCGACAATCCAGCGATCCGCATAACGCTCTGCCAGCTTTTCCCATAACGCCAATGCCCGATCCCAGTTTTCTTCATCCATAAACAGATGCGGACTGTTACTTAATCCACCGTCACAGGCAGTCCCGGATTGCCCGCCCGGCGCAGCATGTAAATCAAGGATAGCATAAATCCGGTATTTTTCGCACCAATCAATAACATCATCCAACATCTCAAATCCATCTTCAATCCAGTTTAAACCCGGCTCTTCCTCTAAAAAAGCCATTGCATTTAACGGCAAACGGACAGAATTCAATCCCAGATCTGCCATTGCTTTAATATCCGCTTCCGCCAGATGATTTCGGTGCCAGCTTTGCCAAAACTTATCTGCATAAGCACTTCCGCACAGCTCGCGAATCGTACGGTCAAAGCTCCTCCGGCGGTCGAGCCTGCGCGGCTCCAGATAACGTAGAGAGAAAATGTCCCCCTTCAATTCAATATCCGTAGGCGCACCAACCATAAACCCCTCCGGGTTCGTCCAGTTGCCGCAGCCATACCCCGTTAAAATAATTTCTTCACCGTTTCCGTTGACAATCTTGGTTCCGTCCGCATGAAGGAAACCATTTACACGCTCTCTGTCAAATTTACTCATCTCATTCATCCTTTCTATATTAAGTTCCGCCTCTTCTCTTCGAGCCGGGCTATGCCCGGCTTTGCCCCTTTAAGGGGGAGGAAATCCTGCCGCAATAAGATCACGCCCTTCGGGCGCGTCAGCATTTCCTCCCGGGGCATTTCCGTTTCGAGGCTGTTTTTGAGCCCATCTTTGATGGGCTTAGTTCCGCCTCTTCTCTTCGAGCCGGGCTATGCCCGGCTTTGCCCCTTTAAGTGCATTTCCGTTTCGAGGTTGTTTTTATCTATTATTATAGCGGTCGAGGGCAGCCTGCCAGATGGCGAGGCAATCTTCTATTCCATATTTTTTCAGGTCATTTTGGAAGACTTCGTAGCCATCAAAGGATTCCTGCCCGGTGATGTATTTGATACTCATTTCCTGTACCATGGTCTGGACTGCCGTATATTTGGTGGCATATTCGTAAGATTCATCTGGCGTCATTGTTACGGTAGACGGAAGGATCAAACCCTTGCCCATAGCATCCCAGACTCCTTTGGCTGCTAAAGCGTCCTTATCATTCATAATGTCCATAGCATTCCAGTTGTAAAGACCTAAATCTGCCACTCCCAACGTATATCTTCCCAAAGCGTCCATCGGTGTATAACCATCCGGGTTGTTCATAATCAAATCTGTCATTACAACCGTTCCGTTTTCATCTTTTGTATAGGTTTCTCCCTCTATTCCGTAAGTTGCATATACCATACATTCTTCGGTATACCAGTAATCCAGCCAGGAAAGAGCTAATTCAACATCCTTGCAGTTTTTTGTAACGGCTACCGGGTTTTTGGCAATCCGGCTGTCTGCATCGGTGTCAATCTGTGGCTTGTCTCCTTTGTGTAAAACCGGGCTGGCTACGCCGGTCATCCAGAAAGATTCCTCTTGTGTAAGCCCCCGTTTGAGCATACTGTCGGCAGCTTCTCCCCAAGTACCTGTCCCTGCGCCGCCTCGACCGGTTGCCGCGTCTGCGCAGCTTGGCCAAAACTGGCTGCTGGACATAAAATTCGGATCAATCAAGCCTTCCTTATACCACTGGCTCATCGTCTCCAAATACTGGCGGTAGCCCTCTTCTAACGGTCCATATTTGACGGTTGCGTTTTCCTGATAAAATTCTGCCTGTACGCCATACGCTGTGACAAAATCCATCCCATCCCGGAACATCAGATAAGGGGCTTCACACTGATAATTTTCTTTAAAAGCAACCAACATATCATGCCAGTCGTCCATCGTCTCCGGCAGAGACAGCTTCAGAGCGTCCAGCCAATCCTGTCTGACCAAAAAGCCTGCGAACACCTGCTCTGCTTTAATACCTTCATCATTACATGCCAATCCATAAATAGCAACTGAGCGCTCTTCATCTGTCACAGTATCTTTATAAACGGTTTCGTCGCTTCTGCGGAGTGCCTCATAATTTGGCATATACATTGGAATAAATTCCGTAAGGTCTAAAAATACGCCGTCCTCTACACCCTTCACCATTCCATTCGGATATAAACCGGCTCCATAGACCAGCTCCGGATAATCCCCGGACGCCAGCATCAGTCCAAATTTTTCCGAAGATTCATTGCTGCTGACAACAGACCAGTTGACATGGACGTTCGTATTTTCCTCTACCTTCTGTACGGATATCAGGTCGTTTGGCTCCTCTACATAACTGTTGCTCCAAATCAGCCACACCGACAGTTCTTTCTTCTCTGCCAACGGGAACTGGATTCCGCTTGTGTCTGTATCTGTGTCTCCTTCCTTGCCGGAATTCCCTTCGGTTTCTTTATTTTCCTCTGTCGTATCTCCTTCGACTTTGTTGTTGTCATCGTTGTTATCGCCATCATTTTTGTCGGCATCCTCTTTTGAGGTATCGCCTTCTACATTTTGAGTTTCCTTTTTCTCAGGTTCCTTGCTCCCACATCCTGCAAATAAGGAAACTGCCAGAACTACCATCAGCAATAAGGCTAATCTCTTTTTTGTTTTCATAAATAATCCTCCTCTTGTTTTTTATTTTCCTTTGTCACCCTAGATTTTTATAGCCTTATTGTAACAGGAAGGAAAAAAGGACTCTTCCTTTTTGCGGCTGATTTTATAATAAATTTTTGCATTTTAGAAAGTTTTCTATTATAGTGCAAAGAAACATTGATTTTTTTTGTTCCTGTCAAAAAATTATCCAACCTTTATAGGCTGATATACGGGAAGCATTTTCGTGAAAAAGGTAGTGGAAAGGAAGCTCGAATGTGCTATAATAAAGAAAATCCAAAAACAAAGTTCATGAAAAGGAGCAAACTAATATGGGAAAGTATTTCAGTGACACAGTAGACAGAGCTATAGAAGCCATTTACTACGCCTATGACCGGAACAAGGCAGCCGCCTGTATTCAGCCCCTGACCAAAGCAGCCCAGGATGGAGACGGGGACGCCGCCTATATTCTGTCCCGGTGTGCTTCCGGATCTCAATATGTCTGGTTCTATCATTCCTTTCAGGAGGATGACGACCTGGCTGAAAAATGGCTCCAACAGAGCATCGTTCAAGGCAGCGCTATAGGCGTGTTAGGAGCCATGCGCTGCGGAATGCTCACTCCGGAGATGGAGGAAGCCATGCCTTTTGATACGTTACAACAAGCATGGGATGTCGTTTATGAAAAAGCTCAGGCAGGGTGTTTGTTTTGTATGAACATGATCGCCAATACTTATTTCTGGCTGGACATCCCTCGGATCGAGAATAAAAGCCCAGACGATTTCCCTAATCAGGCTGCCTTCGGTCAGTGGCTTCGAGAGACGGAGCTAAAATGTATTCCCTGGTTTGAAAAGGCATTTCAGGGCGGGATGGGCTTTGCCGGTCTGAATCTATACACTCTGTATAACGACGGAGACGACGGCACCTTTACTCCTGACAAAGCCAAGGCAGAGGCGGTGGCACGCTTAGGCGCAGAAAAAGGATATCCCGACTGGCAGGAACGCTATGCCAACCTTCTTAAAGAACAAAACGGTTGGAACCAGGAAGTCTTCGATCTATATTCTGCAGCTATAAAACAAGGTCAGCTTTCTAGCTGCTACTATATAGGCTACGCCTACGAACAGGGCAAGGTAGTTTCCAAGGATTGCCGCAAAGCTATGGAATACTATGAGCTGGGTCTTCAGGATTCGCGTCAAATCGGCTGCGCCAACCGCGCAGGACGATTGCTGTTTCTGGGTGAAGACGGAGTTTTCCAGGATTATGCAAGAGCGGTTCAGCTCTTTGAACGCGCCAGAACCAACGGCGACAACACCTGGGGCAACGATATGCTGGGTACCTGCTACCTCTTCGGCCTGGGCTGCCAGCGTGACCCGGTCCGTGCCCGTGCCCTCTTTGAGGAGCCCAAGTACCGCACCGACCTGAGCAACTACGGCCTGGGGCTCATCTACGCCGACGGCCTGGGGGTGCCGGAGGACATCAAGAAGGGGGTAGAGTACCTCCAGAAGGCCCCC
>CAJUFW010000046.1:0-9532 GCA_910585655.1 uncultured Lachnospiraceae bacterium | reverse complement strand
GGTAGAATATTTCCAGAAAGCAAAGGATTACGCCCCTGCACAGGAGGCGCTGCGCCACTTTAAGAAAACCATCTTTGGTAAATGGGTGCGGAAATAATCAGACTTATCTAAAAGGAGCAAACTATGGCAATCAATAAAGCAATGCGGGCTGCTTTAAGCATCCTGTCTTATCCGGAACTCGACCTTAAAAAAACTTACCTTATGGAGCGGGAATTTCAAAAGCTTGTCTCCAGACGGCGGAAAAATGCTTCTCTTTACCGCCTTTGGGAACATCCCGTTTCCTGCGACGGGCATAATGTCCCTGTACGCCTTTTTACACCTGAGGGTAAGCCGAACGCCTCTCTGCTGCTGTTCTTTCACGGAGGCGGCTGGGTAACGGGTACGGTTGACAGCTACGATGGAGTTTGCTCGGATATGGCGGCGGCAACGGGCTGCATCGTGGCTTCCGTAGACTACCGCCTTGCGCCGGAACACCGTTTTCCTGCCGCCCCAAGGGACTGCTACGCCGCTGCCTGTGAACTATTCCAACATGCCGGGCTGCTTGGCATACAGCCGGAACAGATTGTTCTGATCGGCGATAGCGCCGGCGGCAATCTGGCGGCAGCGGTTTCCCTGATGGCAAGAGATCAGGGAGATTTTACCCCTAAGCGACAGATATTGATTTATCCAGCTCTGGGTAACGACCATTCGGAAACCTCTCCTTATCCCTCCGTACAGGAAAACGGAACCGGATACTTGCTGACTTCCCGGCGCGTCAGGGACTATCTTTCCCTTTACCGCGCGTCCGACAAGGATCTGCAAAACCCTTATTTCGCTCCTTTAAACGCTTCCAGCTTTGCCAATCAGCCAAACACGTTGCTTATCACCGCGCAATACTGCCCACTGCGGGATGAAGGCGAGGCTTACGGGCAAAAACTGAGAGAGGCAGGCGGACAAGTAGAACTGCACCGAATCCCCGACGCACTCCACGGCTATTTTTCGCTCCCTCTCCGCTTTTCTCTGGTAAAGCAAACCTATGAGATTATCAACCATTTTTTGGAGAACAGTCATGAATAATAAAACGAACAGAAGCGTACCGTCCTGGTGGACGCTTGACAACGCGGCAAAGATTTTTCCGTCTACCGGCTCCTCACACGATTCCAAGGTATTCCGTTTTGTCTGCGAGCTGCAGGAGACCGTCAACCCGCAGATTTTACAGACTGCCCTGGATAAAACCATCGAACGCTTTCCTATGTACCGCTCCGTGATGAAACGGGGCTGGTTTTGGTATTATTTAGAGGACAGCGCCCTGCCGGCACAGGTTCGCAGCGAGAAGTTACCTCCCTGCTACCCGATTTATCCCTCTGTCCGCCGCAGTCTTCTGTTCCGCGTCCTTTACTACCGTAAACGAATCAGCTTAGAAGTTTACCATTCTCTTACAGACGGTACGGGAGCCCTCAACTTTCTCTGTACATTAGTATATGAATATTTGCTCCTGCGCTATCCGGATATGTTCCCTAAGCCTTTCCCGGAGCTACCTTACGACGCTTCCCAGTCTCAACGCCAGACGGACAGCTTTCAGAAATATTATGAAAAACCAACCCGCCGCCTGCCAAAGTATTCTCCTGCCGCCTATCAGCTTCGCGGAGAACGCCTGCCCCGAAAGCACCTCGCTATTTTAGAAGGACGGATGCCGTTGGAGCAAGTGCTGTCCTATGCAAGAAGCAAGGGCGTTACCTTGACGGAATTGATGGCTGCGGTCTTTCTCCGCGCCATCCATGAGGGAATGCGGATACGGGATCGCAAAAAACCGGTCGTTATTACAATACCGGTCAATCTTAGGAATTATTTCCCTTCGGAATCTGCGCGAAACTTTTTTGCTACGATTAATGTCAGCTATGATTTTGGCAAGGGAGAGGACAGCCTGGATGCAGTCCTTGCCGAAGTCAAACGCTGCTTTCAGTCAAGCCTGACCGAGGAACGGATGCGGGAGCATATGAACACACTATGCGCCTTAGAACACAGCATTCCCCTTCGTCTGGTGCCGCTTCCTATAAAAGATATCGTCTTACGGATCGCCAATAAACTGACCTCCCGTGGTATAACAGCCTCTTTTTCCAATGTCGGAAAAGTATCTATGCCAAAGGAAATGCAACGTCTTATCCGCTTGTTCAGCGTCTTTACCAGCGCCGGTATGCTGCAGGCGTGCGCCTGCTCCTTTGGCGGGCAATACGTTATCAGCTTTGCCAGCCCTTTTTGCAGCTATGAAACAGAGCGCGTTTTTTTCCGGGAACTCGCGCAAATGGGAATCAAGGTTGTCCTGACTACCAACCTGTCTTTAGAAAACGAGGTGAATGAGTAATGCTCCACTGTGAAAAATGCGGCATACAGTTATCCGGCTCAAGCAAACGCTGTCCGCTCTGCCAGAGCCTACTGACTGGTACTCCGGAAGAGGACTCTTATCCATCTATTGAAGAAACAAGCCGTCCCTATTGGCTGGCTATGCGTCTGGCTGGTCTGTTTACCATAGTGGTTTTAGCCATATGTATCGCCGTCAATTATTGCTTCCCGCAAGGAGGATGGTGGTTTTTATTTGTAGCCTCCGGGCTCGCCAGCGTCTGGCTGGTGATTGGAGTCGCCCTCTGGAAGCGGCGCAATCCGCTAAAGGCTGTCGCCTGGCTGCTGCTGGTCGTATCGGTGCTTGTCCTTCTATGGGACTGGCGTACTGGTTTTCGCGGCTGGTCGCTCAATTTTGTACTGCCTAGTTTTATTCCCTGTATGCAGATCGCCGTAGCTGCTATCACGCGGGCGCTGCGGCTGCGCGCCTCCGATTACCTGCTGTACCTTGGTATCTGTGTGTTTGCAGGCTTTCTCCCTCTGATTCCGCTGCTTTGCGGAATGTTGTGGATGGTATACCCTTCCGTGATCTGCGTCAGTTTCAGTGCAATCCTTTTATCTGCTTTGATTTTATTTCGAGGTTCGGCGCTCAAAGCAGAACTCATCCGCCGGACTCATATTTAGGGCAGGAACGCCCCGCCGCAGGTGGAGGATCCTGCAAGGCGGGGTTCTTATTTAGTCCTTGGTAATTTCTATCCATCTTATTTCATGTGGCGCCAGCACCATCGTTAATTGCAGACGCTTTTTCTCCACTTGAACATGCTCGATTTTTACCTCCGGTACAGAAATCTGCTTTAAATATTCGATATCCTCATAATTCAAATCCTGATCAAAACCCAGTTCTTTCCACTTGTTCAGTACGTTTCCCGCCTCTTCGTTGACTATCTTTTCCCGGATGGCATAGCTACCGTCAACTTTTAAGTTTTTTAACTCAACGACCAGCTTTAAACTATCCTGATTTTGAAATAGACGCGTTACCTCGTCCGGTCTGTATGCGTCCTCATCTGAAAGATAATACTGGTAATTCAAACTTTTATTGTGGAACACCAAAAGATACAATTTCTCGTCGCTGTCCTTTGTTACGATATAATTTTCCCCCTGCGCAATCCGGTAACGCCCTAAATGACTCATAAACAGCAAGGCATAAAATACTGGCTTACAAATCCCATCTTTAGAAACCAGTCCTCCGCTTCCGGAAAGCAGTCTGGTAGAATCATAATAAAAGTTCAACAGATCCGAGGCATACCAGATGCCCATTTCGCCCACGCTCTCATAATTATCCAAAATATTTTTCAGCAAAAAGGTTCCCCGGTAGCAGCTATCCTGGAGATAATTCCGATTCGCCAGACTGTTGTTCCAATCCGTAATATAGTAATCTCCCTGATAACCATGCCGCTCTAATTCCTCCCGTATCATCTGAATCTGCCGTTTGAGAAAATCATCATTATTTAACTTCTGGTAATGATACTCTTCGTCAGTCGGACGATAAGGGAAATTGTAAGAGGTGAAAATATCCGGCAAAAGATCCGTTCCAAAAAAGGAATCCAGTACCTGGCTCATCAAATCCTGATCCAGTCCGGCAAGTAAGCCCGGAGCAGCAATTCTTCCATGAGGGATATATTTTTTTACAATCCGATAGCCTAATTCCCACACCCGACGAGCGCTGAACGTATCCGCCATATAATAAGGTCTTGCATTGAGAAAAAAGGTAAATTCCACAATCCAGCCGCTGATGGTATCCTCTCCGTATCGTTTCCAGATATGTCGGAAAAACTGCTCCATCAGCCGAATCCATTCCCCTTCCGACTCGAACTCAATCCCTTCCTCCCGTTTATACAAATATTTTTTCTCACTGGACATCGCCAAATTGGTTCTCTGCCCCATATCCAAAAACAGCTTGAGATCATGACTGATACAAAAATCCAGGATACTGTCCAACTGATGGAAGTTATATTCTCCCTGTTTTTCTCCTACAATCATCAGGTTTTTGGAAAATAACGACCAAATCCGAATATATTCTATATGAAGCCTTTGCTTTAACAGCAGCACATGCTCCTGCATTTGCGCGTCTTTTAGCACGACCGCTTCCCCGACGTTCATAATTCTTGTCACCCATTTTTTATAAGGCTCCTGTCTGGAAATGTCTGCATGAATATCTTCATAATCCTTCTCTGCCGCTTCCTGCTCCTCTTTGATATTCAAAAGCGTTTTCAGTCGCTGCTTCTGGTTCTGCCCCTGTTCCTTTTTCTGTCTCGGCAATACCGTTGTCTGATATAGCTCCCGGTATTCCTTCGGCGTTTTATGAAAATATTCCTTAAAGTCCTTATTTAATGCAGAGGGTGTACTGTATCCCTGCTCAATAGCGATATGCGTCACGGAAAAATCTGTTGTCACAAGCTGCTCTACTACCTTTTGCAGCCGGAGCTTACGAATGTATTTGCTAAATGCCTCCCCGGTCATCTTTTTAAAATAACGAGACAACGAGGATGGAGATAAATACAGACGCTCCGCCAGAGCAGACAAGCTTCCGCCCTCCCGGTAATGCTCATGGATATAGCCCTTAATCACAGCCAGCTTCTGGTCATCCTCCCACTCCCTGCTATTTTCTACACTGATGCTTGTCATTTTGAAATTATCCAAAAGGTAAGAAAGCAGCAACTGGCAAAGACCATGCAGACGGTACTGCTGATTGCTGCTGTTGCTGGCATATTCTAAAAGTACCTTCCGAATCTGTTTCCTCAGCCGATCATATTGAAAGCCATGCTCTGTTATGCTGTTGCAGCGAAACAGAAGATAATCCTCCTCTAACTCCCGGCAGATCTCATAGTACGGATAAGAAAGCTTGCAGATCAGGGAATCCCCTCCCGCAGAAACACTATGTTCGCGCTCGGTATTGATAAGCAGAACATCCTCCTGCTCCAGCCGATACTGCTCCTTCCGGTAGGAAACGTCACAGGTTCCTTCCGCGACATAGAGCAGCTCGATTTCAGCATGCTCATGACGAGGCTCCTCGGTTCCGGACAATAGCTCTAACTTGGCAGGAGGTTCCTTTTTGGTTGATGTTGCTGTCATGTTTGTGGGCGTCACTCCTTTTTTGATCTTTTGTTTGCACTTCTCTTATAATAGGATTTTATGTGAGTCTTTGGTATTTTGCAAGCCGTTCCTTCAAATCCGCTATCTGCCCGGGTCCTACGGCTTTTGTTTTAATCTCCGTGGAATGTTCGAGCTTCCCTTCCCAATGCAGTCTGGAACGCTTTTGTTCTGCCTCGGAAAACTCAACGGTTATCCTGCCGTCTACTATAGAAAGCCTGCCTGCAATCCCACAGACCGGGCATTCTACACCGATTCTGTCCTTTCCTACTGTCAGCATATCGCAATGGCAGACCGGGCAGACGCCTTCGTCCTCCCCGCGGAAGCGAACCCGTTCTTCCTCGCTTTCTGCCCGAAGAGCTTCTACAATGTGCCTTCCAACCTCTTTCATCCGCGCGATCTCCGGTTCGTTGCCCAGTACATGCTCATATGCCATTGCGCCATGATATTCGTGCATATCAATCACATCAATCCCCATGGACATCGTGATTTCATACATGGTCGGCAACATAAATGCCAGCCAGTTTTTCGTCATTGCCCCGCCTACCGAAATCAAAGCGCCCACCCGTTTTTTAAAACTCCTGACATCCGGAAGCTGACTGGCTTCCTTCCCTGCCGCTAGCCCTTCCTCATAAGTCGCCTTACGAAAGGTAATATCGTGGGATGGTCCGATCCGGTCGCAGACCGTTTTAAATCGTCCGGTCGGGCTCAAAACATAGGTCGGAGATCCTACGATCAACGCATCACATTCCATCAACGCCTCGTCAAGAATCGCAAAGTCATCCTGAAGCGGACAGCCGCCCTTTCCCCGACCTGTCGTCATCCCTACCACGCAGGAAATACAGCCCGTACATGGTTTAATATCCAAATCGTCTACCCGGATAAACTGCACCCCATATCCGGCTTTTTTACATTCCATCAATGCGGTTTTTACCATAATATCCGTATTGCCCTGTTTTCTTCCAAAAGAAAGCCCTAACACTTTTTCCGTCATGCTATGACGACCTCTCTTTCTTTGATTCCCTCTAATGGCACCGGAATATACGCCGTGCGGGTTGCAACGGTCAGTTTTACCTTGTGATGTCCTTTACCAAGACCGCCTTCTTGCAGCACCCGAATATAAAGCGGTTCGCCGTATTCCCATTTATAACTGGTTACGGTTTCTACCTCCGGTAAGGTAAACCAATCCTTTTGGTCAACGGAAATCCGGATCGCCTCCGGCGCTGCTTCTATACCGTCTGCCTCCACCCGGATGTACTCGATCATCGAAAGCGGTATCCCCCGGTAATAGGTGATATGGGTCTGCAGCTCATAACCTGTCACCTGTCCTGCTTCTTCTGTATTGACGCATGAATTTTCGATAAACACATTATTGTCAAACATTCCTACACCCCCTGAATCTCTTTCAGACATTTCTGAATGTATGCCTGGTGCGCTGTTACCTGTTCCTTTTCTACTGTCGGTTTTCCGGACAGAGTAAAGCGGTTTCCTTCATATTCTGTAGCGACATAGCCGTCATAGTGATGTTCCTGCAGATACTCTAACAGTTTCTTATAGTCGATCGAATATTCGGACATTCCGCCGTCCTCGGATTCTATCCCATCTGCTGCCATTTCAAAAAGTTTGAAATGAATATGCTTGATATACGGCAGACAGTCGTCCATAACGGAAAACGGCAGATTCTCATAACCATCGCAAAGCGGCACCGACATCTGATCGTGCGGCGTTTTCATAGCAGCCAACAAGCCGTCCGGATACTGCCCTGGATGCTCCTTTTGGTACTCTCTTAGCACCTGGTGTAAATCCTTCCCTTCTGCAAATAAGGAATCAATATAATCAAAAATTTCCGGGCTGGTTCCTACCGAAGTTTCATAATCCCGTACGACCCGCGGAAAACGTCGGCAGAAAATCCCGGTATCCACTACCAGACCGACATACGGAGAATTAACAGCTTTCATCTCTTCAATAAACGCCATTGTCTCCGGAATGTCAAACGCCATTGCCGCATGTACCTCCAGGGCAATCGTTACGTCATACTGTTCACAATATGGAAGCAACGGACGAATTACCCAGTATGGTATCATTGACACCAGGCGGATAAGATGAATTCCCAACTGAGCCGCCTGCTTGATTTCCTGAATCAACAGGTCAATACTCTCTCGATGGGTTAAAGTACGGTTTTTATAAAGATTCGTATTCAAAAAAACATCTGCAGCCACTGGCTTTAAACCAGTTTCCGCTATCAGTCGCTTCCATTCCGCCAACGTTTCCTCCGACAGCTCCGGCGCACCCTTTAACATCTGATCCGGAAGAATCTCAATTCCCTCCACTCCCAGATCCTTGACAAAGTGCATAATATCCCCCAGACTCATACGCCCGTTTAAATATTCGTCCTGCAAACTGTATAAACTGACGCAGGTTTTGATCTTTGACATGTCCTCACTCCTTTTCTTTTTTTACTATCTATTGCGTCAGGATGCTTTACCGCTTCACATCCTGACGCTTTATTCCTGCGATGCAACGAGCCAACTATACATGCCTACATGCCTATTTGACTTTTTGCAATTTCCTGCAAGCGTTTTATAGCTTTACTTCCTTGCCGGTTGCGGCAGACTGATAAATTTTATCCAAAATCTGTGTAACGACAAACGCCTGCTCCGGCTTTACCAACGGATCCTTGTTTTCTAAAATAGCGCTCAACCACTGTTCACATTCCTTTACTTCCGGCGTGCCGCCTGTGCTGCCTTCAAAATAAGCGATTGCTCCAGCATCGGAAATATGCTCCTCCGTCAGCACCCCGCCGGTTGTCTGATTAAAGACCAAATCATAACCCTCAGCGCTCATGCCTCCTACCATCTCTGCTCCTGCCTTCGTCCCGCACAAGGTAGCAGCGGCTTCTCTTGAATCCTTGACATTCAACGCCCAGGCTGATTCTAAGAAAATTGTCGCTCCGTCTTCCATTTTAATAAAGCCAAATGCCGAATCCTCTACTTCATAGGTTTTCGTATCCCATGGTCCAAACATATTTCCTTCTGCAGCCTCCGGCAGATGCCCGAGCTTTTCAAATACGGAACCCATCACCGATACCGGCTTATAATTATCCATACACCACAAGGTAATATCCAGGGCATGTGTTCCAATATCAATCAACGGTCCGCCTCCCTGCTTGGATTTATCCGGGAACACACCCCAGGTCGGCACGGCGCGTCTTCTGACGGCATGGGCTTTGGCAAAGTAGATTTCTCCTAGCTTTCCTTCCTCGCAGGCGCGCTTTAGCATTTGAGCGTCGGTGCGGAATCGATTCTGATAGCCAATCGTAAATTTTTTACCCGATTTTCTCCAGGCATCCATCATCTTTTCGGCATCCTCAGTCGTCGCCGCCATCGGCTTCTCACACAGCACATGCTTACCTGCCTCAAAGGCTGCTACTGTAATCGGGCAATGCGCTACGTTCGGCGTACAGACATGCACGACGTCAATTTCCGGATCCTTTAGAAGCTCCTGGTAATCCTCGTATACTTTGGCATCCGGCACTCCATATTCCTTCGCCGCCTTTTCGGCACGTTCTACGATGATATCACAGAAGGCAACGATCTCGCACTTGCCCGCCTGGGAAGTCAATGCCGGGAAATGCTTGGAATTTGCAATTCCTCCGCAGCCGATTACCGCTACCTGTAATTTTCCGTTTCTCATATTTTTTCCTCACTTTCTCAATTTTTACTTTCTTAACCGTATAACAGATTTCTCTCCTACTGTGAAAGAACACAGTCAGGAATACTCTGAAACCAGAGTTATGATTTTCTTATAGTATAAACGGAAAAAAACTCCGATGCCAGCATTTTCTTTTAAAAAACATAGTTGCTTTTTGCAGGAAATATTTACATAAAATAAAAGCGCAATTATTTAATATGTTTTTTTGCACTCATCCGGCTACATTGTCCCCGTAGATACGATGCCGGATTTTTGAAAAAACAGGCTAACGGCATGACAACACGTTTTCAAAAAACGTAAGGAGAACTTTCCTATCATAATCGGGTAGGAGGTAGATAATTATTTTATCTACCGA